>CAYXNR010000001.1:0-122492 GCA_964466595.1 uncultured Coxiellaceae bacterium
AAGAATCTGTATCTCATTGATAATTCAGATCCTTCGCTACGCTCAGGATGACAATTGGGACAGAAAAATCATGGTAAATTAGTGCCCAGTGATGATATAATTTAAAATACAAATTTAACAAAAGACAACAATATATGAACAGAAGACATTTTCATTTTGAAGAAAAGGAAGATAGTGGTGTAGAGCCTCTACAAAGCGATTCAACGGAGGAATATATTAAACTACATATTTCACCTCAGGATTACGAACTGCATCAAGGCAAGATAGCTGAAATTATTAATACACATATAAATGCGAATGTGAAAATTAAAAAAGAAAGGGATAAATTTAATAAAAGAAATCAATTTACTATTTATATTCCTAAAAGATATTCAGAAAAAATCAGAGGCCTTTGTAAAGCTATAAATGAGAATATTAAAAAAACAGGTGCTCAAAGTGATGCAATACTGATTGTTCCACGGGCTGATTGTTTGCTAGATGAACCGGAAGTAAAACGAGAGCGTGTAGTTTCCTCCACACAGGCAGGTAATTGGATGCGTAGGGCATTTTATTACCTTTCCCAAAGGTGTAAAGCAGTTTTTTGCGGTTGTTGTAAGGCGGCTTATAATGGGATTAAATCTTGCTTTTCTAATAGAAATATTCAACCTCAAGGCGGCTCAAATTCCCAAGCAAGCAGAACCATATCTCCTCAGCCAGCTGAAAGCAAAGAAATCACGGCAGCAAGTACTTATCAAATCTTCGTGATAATTAGTTCAGGGAATAGGTTTTGCTTAAGTGTAAGTCGGGATGAGAAAGTAGGTGAGGTAAAAGAAAAAGTGCGAAAACACTTCTATAATAATTCTAGACTAAGTGACCTAAGATTACTGCGCGCTGAAAGTACGCTTCAGGACGACGCTACTTTAGGAGATTGTGAGATATTTTCAAATACAGAGTTGACAGTCAGGATATAGATAGACAAACTTTTAAACCTTCTATTCTGATATAAATAATCTATTTCAGAGCAGCCTCAATTTATTCGATATTAAAATTGTCCGCAAAAGCTTGCCGCGAGATGATCAAACGCATAATTTCTTTGTACAATTCTGCTTGATTAAATAGCGGTAAATTGACGCGCAATAATGATACAATTTTAAATTTATTGATATTAATCTGTTGAAATTTCAGATAAAGGAAGATTAATGTTCACAGCAGTACCGATTCCTAATTGGGATTGAATATTCAAATTTCCACCCCATTCCTTAACTCTTTGGTTTGCATAAGATAACCCAAGGCCAAAACCATTTTGCTTACCAATGCTTATCCCGCCTTTCATAATCTTTGGTAAAAGGTCAGGAGAAATTCCACAGCCATTATCCTTAACTTCTATTTGTAGAATGATTAATATTTTTCTTAATATCTTCAATACTTTTAATCTTCATTAAATATCCATACTATTTTTTTCAAAATTCATCACTTAAATGAGTTGTCCAAAATTCTAAGGTATTACTCTGGCTGGTTGCAGATTGATCAACCTGGATAGTTGGCCAAGAATAGTTAATTGTTAAATTATTTTTAGAAAATCCGAGACTTTTCCATAGGCTTTCTTGCGAAATGTAATTTGTTGGTTTTAAAGGATGATCTTCGCCTCTGACAACTGTTAAGATGCAGACATGTTTAAATCCCCATCGCTTGATTACTTTATTTTGAGCACAACAAAGTTGTGTTGCCAGCCCTTTCCTTCTATGTTCAGGAAGTATAATCATCTCGCCATAGTAATAATAATCACTAATATCAATATTATCTTTGGCGAATACTTTTTTTGCATCCATCACTATTTCAGAATCACTGATTAAAGGAATTCCTGTTGAAATTCCAACAATTCTTTCATTTATACTAGCTAAGGCTATCATTGCTTGATGGTCGGTTAGGTAGCCTTGCATATATTTTTTTTCGTAGTCTAAATCACCTTTGTAAAGATAGGGATATTCTTTAAATATTTCAATTCTTAGTTGAGAAATGATATCAATATAAGGAATAAAATTATTTCCGATGTGAATTTGTATCTGATACATTGTTATCCTCGTAAATGGTCATTCAGTTCCAACTTAATGAGCTGCCATGATTGATTCAATTCAGCAAAATCATTTTCATTGGTTGGTTCAATCCATGTTAAGATAGGACGAAATACTCGTCCTTCAGCGACTTTTCTTCGGAAACTAATTGATTTGCATAGATTGGTGAGGCCTGAGCTCTATGAATCGGTCATCAAGAAGCTTGCCACAATTTATGTGGCAGCCGCATAAAATTTAGAGCAGCCTCAATTTATTCGATATTAAAATTGTCCGCAAAAGCTTGCCGTGAGATGATCAAACGCATAATTTCATTCGTCCCCTCGAGAATTTTATGTACGCGCAAATCGCGAAAATAGCGTTCAATCGGATACTCACAAAGATAACCATAGCCACCGAAAATTTGTAAGGCCTCATCACAAATCGTAAAGCAATTATCCGTTGCGAGGAGCTTAGCCATGGCACAATAGCGGATCGCTTCTGGATCCTGATCATCTAGGGCGGCGGCAGCACGATATACCATCAGGCGAGCGCTTTCCCAAGCGGTGAGTAGATCAGCAAATTTAAATTGCAGGGCTTCAAAATCGATTAATCTTTTTTTAAATTGCTGTCTCTCAAACATATATTGACGAGCGAGAGCAAGACATTTTTTGGCACCACCCAAGGAGCAGGCAGCAATATTAATCCGTCCGCCATTCAAGGCAGCTAAGGCGATTTTAAAACCCTGACCTTCTTCGCCAATGCGATTTTCAAGAGGAAGGCGGCAATTTTCAAAATAAACTAGGGTGGTGGGTTGGCTATGCCAGCCCAGTTTAATTTCCTTTTTGCCAAAAGAGAGGCCCGGTCTATCTTTTTCAACGAGTAGGCAACTAATTCCCTTGGGGCCGGCCTCACCCGTACGCACCATGCAAACATAGATGTCGCTGATGGAACCTCCTGAAATGAAGGCCTTCGCACCGTTTAAAATATATTCTGAGCCAGAGCGTACAGCTGTTGTTTTCAGGGAAGCAGCATCGGAGCCGGAACTCGGTTCAGTTAAACAATAGCTACTAAAAGCTTGCATACTAGTCAGTTGAGGCAGCCATTTTTGACGAAGAAAAGAGGAAGCGTATTGATCGATCAGAGAAGCAACCATATTATGGATAGAAAGATAGGCCGCTGTTGAAGGACAAGCAGAAGCTAATTCCTCAAAAATAAGCGCACTATCTAATCTTTTGAGATGGGCACCACCCATTTCAGCGGAAACATAGAGTGAAGCAAAGCCGAGCTTTGCAGCTTTGCGTAAGGTTTCCTCAGGAAAAATATTTTTCTCGTCCCATTCTTTGGCTTGGAGCAGCATTTCTTCTTCGGCGAAATGACGAGCCACATGCCGAAAGGCAATTTGTTCTTCTGTGAGCTTAAAATCCATCTGGAGACCTTAAGAGAAAGTTTCTATTTTTTTATGAGGTATTTTTTCTAAAGCATAAAGTTCTTCTATCGTTTCACGGCGTCTGATTAATTCTATTCTTTCTCCATCGATCATCACTTCCGCCACACGTGGCCTCGAATTATAATTTGAGCTCATCGAAGAACCATAGGCACCCGTCATTAAAATGGCAAGCAGATCATTGGCTTGTAGTCGCAGACGCCGATTGCGACCAAAGCAGTCTGCTGATTCGCAAACCGGGCCCACCAAATCGTAGAGTTTAGCCGGCGTATCCTTAGAGCGGAGCGGGATAATATCATGCCAGGCATGATAGAGTGCGGGTCGTAATAAATCATTCATGGCGGCATCTACAATGGCGAAATTTTTTTCCGGTGTTTCTTTGATATATTCCACGCGAGTAAGCAAAAGACCGGCATCGGCTATAATCGAGCGGCCGGGTTCTACGATCACATGAACCGGAAGAGAGGAAAATATTTCCTTAATGATAGAGACATAGTCTGCACGAGAGGGGGGGCGTTCATTTTGATAACGCACGCCCAGTCCGCCACCGACATTAAGATGCTTGAGGGGGAAATGATCTGCAGAAAAATCAGCATAAAGCTTGCGTAAACACACTAAGGCTTCATAGAAGGGCTCAGGTTTTACCCATTGCGAGCCGAGATGACAGCTTAAGCCAATGAGCTCAAGATGAGACATTTTTTTTATGGTAGACCGCAAAGCTGCAAGGGAAGCTAAGGCGATACCAAATTTATTTTCTTTTAAGCCTGTAGCAATATGAGGATGGGTCAGGGCATTAATATCTGGATTAATACGCAAAGCAATAGCTGCTTTTTTACCCGCTTGCTTGGCAATAGCTTGAATACGTTCTAATTCTGCTTCTGATTCCACATTGAAGCAGTAAATATCTTTTTGAAGTGCTGCTTCAATTTCATGGGTTTGCTTTCCAACGCCAGAAAAAATAATTTTTTGTGGATTGCCGCCGGCTGCTAAAACACGTGCTAGTTCGCCGCTCGATACCAAATCAAAACCGGAACCGAGATGGGCAAGGGTATTTAAAATAGCCAGATTAGAATTCGCCTTGACGGCATAGCAAACCTGATGACTGAATCCCGGCCAGGCTGCTTTCTGAAAGGCTTGGTTAAAGGCCTGATAGTTTTCTTCGATGGTCGAGCGAGAATAAACGTAGCAAGGCGTACCAAATTGCTTGGCTATTTGTTGAAGAGCAATTCCATTTAGACAAGCCTCTCCCTGAATATAACTGAGATCTTTCATTGCTTAACCTTTAACTGGCCTTAATCCGTAGCTAAGTCACAATGTGCCTTAAGCCATTCATTATAATCCGAAACATTACCTAAAGAGGTATTAAAAAACTGTTGCGCTGCTTTCATCAACTTTTTGCCGATTTCATCTGTGAGTCGCGCTTGCGTGCAAATTACTTCATTTAAAGATTTAACTTTTTGTAAACGGTTTAAATGTTCAATACTGCTTACTAAAAAGTCATTTAAAATATCGATATTTTGCTCAGCATAACGTTTAATCATGCGTGCTGTTAGCTCATCAGGGGATTGTATTGGATTTTGAACTATTTGCGAAAAATGCTTCCAATTTTGTAGCAATTCGTCGTAGCGATTCATAAGAATCTCCTAAAGTATATGAGCATTCGGAGTACAGCAGGTCTCTTGCTTATGCCGTCAAAGTGATTGTTGAACAGCTTTTCTTTCTTCAACTTTTACTATAACGTCAGAGTGCTTTAATAATCAAGCTAGGTTTAGCAGACTTGCCTCGCGCCATTCTTTTTCCCCCGCAGCGGTCCATTCAAAATAGGATAAATGGGTCATGGCTTGATGCGTGACAAAGGCGGCTTGATACCCTGGGAAAAGATCGAGGCGTTCGAGATACCAAGTTTGTGGAAGAGTCTCGTTGTGAAGGATGATTTCTTTCTTATCATCTTCAAGGGGAATAGAGAAGGAAGAAAGCGGTAAGCGAAGTCCTTCTCCTACCGCCTTGATTAGGGCTTCTTTACAGGTCCATATTCGAAAGAAATAAAAGCGCTTTTGGTCTTCCGGCAGTTTCGAAAAGGCTTCATATTCTTCTGTGCTAAAGAAACGTTTAGCAACTGCCTCACTATAGGTGCGGCGAATTTTCTCAATATCAACGCCTACGGGGGAGGAAAGGGTAAAAGCATACAGTGCCAAATCATGCGCATGGGAAACATTAAATTGCAGTAGCTGCGGTTTAAGATAGGGTTTTCCTTGGAAAGTAGTCAAAATTTCTATTTGTTGAGGATTCATATCAAGATAAAGGCTTAAAATGGAGCGGAGTCCAGCGCGTGCAGTAATAAAACGTTTGCGATGTAATTCAAATTTAAATTTTCCAGCACGCTTGATTTCTTCAGCATTCAACAGTCTTTGATTTTCGGTTTGATATAAATCTTCTTTGAGTTTTACAAACCAGAGATGAACTTGGGTGCTGTGTGGAAAAATCATGGGCAGTTAAGCTTAATATTTTTTGAGATGTTTATTGACCGTTTTGATCAGCTTATGAATATCAATTGGTTTAGCAATGTAATCGTCACAGCCAGCATTTAAAACTTTTTCTTCATCTCCTTTCATCGCATAGGCGGTTAAGGCAATAATGATGATATCATTAGTTTTAGGATTTTGCTTTAATAATTGGGTTAATTGTAAGCCATCCATGCCTGGTAATTGTATATCCATTAAAATGAGGGCGGGATGAAAATCATTTAACATTAATAAAGCTTCTTCTGCTTCTGTCGCGACCTTGACTGAAAAGCCTTCTTTAGACAAAAGAACATGCGCCAGCTTTAAATTAATGGGATTATCTTCTACTATCAAAATAGTTTTGCCGGGCATAGATTTTATCCTTTATTAAAAAGGCTTTTTATTGGATTTTTTTAACTCACGCTTTTTAGAATACGCAGTTGTTTTTTGAATAAGATGTAATAAATCTTTTGCGCTAGCAATAATATCATTTAAATATTCACGTTGTTCCTTATTGATGCTGCCTGCTTTTTCATGACGAAGCATTTCAGAGAAACCAATAATGACATTTAAGGGCGTTCGTAAATCATAAGATATTTTAGCGAGCAAACTAGTTGGCTGGTGAGAATTAGTCTTTAATTTATTCTTATATTTAGATACTCGTGGTTTTCCCCATACCAACGTCCTCTAACCTTGCCTCGCTTCTTTTTTTTTTTAATGATACTTGGTACCCCCTTCTCTACACTATTAATTTTTATAAACAGTAATGACTTCCCTCATCAGGGGGAAATTGAATCGCTTATTAGCTTATTATATCGTTTTTTCAGGGTCTAAGGCTATAAATTGAACATTATATAACTTTATTATATAAAATTGTCTATATATTATACATCTCCTCTTGAGCTTATCAGCTTATGTTAAGATGGATAGTAAATCATCTTTAAAGGAATAAAGAATGAGCCATTTTTTTAAAAAGGAAGATACTTTATTAACACCGACTAATTGCAGTTTGTTATTGGTAGATTATCAACCGCAAATGTTATTTGCGGTTAAGTCGATAGACAGCGAGACGCTGGTTAATAATGCCGTGGGTTTAGCAAAGGCAGCAAAAATTTTTAAAGTGCCTACCTTCATCACCTCTATTTCTCAAAGGAGTTTTAATGGCAAAATTTTTACTCCCTTACAAAGAGTTTTGGAAGAGGGGCCTGTCTTTGATCGCACCAGCATGAATCCCTTGGAAGATGTCAGTATAGCAACAGCGATTAAAGAGACGAAACGCGATAAGCTCGTTATAGCAGGTCTGTGGACTGAGATTGGTATTGTTCTTCCTGCGATTAAAGCCTTGGAGTTGGGATATACCGTATATATTGTAGTCGATGCTTGTGGAGGCACGACTGCTGTCACACAACAAACCGCTGTGCAAAGGATGATACAAGCCGGCGTTATTCCCCTCAACTGGTTACAATTTCTGTTGGAACTGCAAAGAGATTGGGCACATGAAGAAACCTGTGCGGCCGTGTTGGAACTGGCGATGGAGCATGCCGGGACTTATGGAGTGGGCATTGAATATGCAACCAGTAAAATAAATTCTCTGACAGATGAGAATAATTTTGTCATTTAAGCTAGCTTGTGAAGGGTGTAAAGTCTTCAGCATGAGCGCTTATATTAATCAGGCGCAGCGAACTTGAGGTAAAAAATGTTTCGCAATAAAAGATATTCAAATTTTTACCTGAGTGTTGTGATTCTTGCTTCGAGCATTGCTGCTATGGGCACCATTCCCTACGGTTTTCAATTTGCGCAAGGCCTAAAAATTTCTCATCCTTTCCTTGCATTGCTTAGTGGAATAATTCTTGGTTTTTCGGCAGCTTTTGCTAATGCTGTCTTGGGTATTTATTCCTTTTTAAATTTAAATAGGTCAAAACCTGCGAGTAGTAAACCATTCTATATTGTGGTAGGAAGCCTACTGAGTGCTGTGCCGATGGGTTGTATGTGTTATTTTGCTTATTATCAGCTTTTTCCACCGTTGATCAATGCAGTCCTCACTGTTGCAGTTACTTTAATTAATGCCGCTATTAGTTACACTGCTATTCAAAATCTAATTCAAGATTTTAAATTTCCTTTTTCCTATACAAACAAATTCGGCGAATTAATCTGTAGAAGCTTAGGCTTTTTTATTGGTCTCGGTGTAAGCTTAACGGCTTATGTTGCTGCTGTTCATGGCTTAACTGATTTATTGAGTGTAGGCTTTCAAGAAGAGAAACAACAAGCCTTTCTCCAAGCGAGCTATCTCGCTTTTATTTCGTGGCTTCCCTTTGCCGCTTTGTTTGCAAGTGCGACGCAAAGAACCATGGGCAAGATTTTTTATCTCAGCTATCATTTTGCAGATCATCTTCATCATTTTGATGAGGTTTATTTTTTTATTATCATTATTTCTTTATGTTCTGGTACTTCTTTTGCCCAAGTAGCCCTTACTTTTTTTAACCCGGAGATGAATATTCCTTTTGTTTTTAAGCTTGATTACATGCAAGTGCTAATCGCAAAAATGGTGGTTCCCCTCGCTTTTCTGTCTTCTGCCTCGGTTAATTTTATTGCGCTTGAACTTGTGTTAAAAAATAAGATATCAGTTTTTAAAGGAGAATGAGATGATACTTTTATTGTGGGCAGCTTTGTTTTTTGTGCTGGGTGTGGCGCTCGGCATTCTTGCGATTGGTGGTATTGCCATCGCAATCTCCTTTTTTACCAAGGTCCTTTTTCTGCTCTCGCTGATTTGTTTTTTAACTTCTTTTGTTTTCATTATTGTCGAGAAAATTCAGGTAAGAGAGAAAAAAACAGAAAAATCAAATATTTAGCTGAGGGTTGCCAGGCGGAAGAACCCTCTTTTGGCCTTTTCAGAAGGCTTATGCTACACTCTTGCACCATGAATAATAGTCTGTGTTTCCATAAAGGCTGGGTCAAGTTATTTCTCTTTCTTGTGCTCGCATTTTTATGGAGTGGGTCTTTTATCAACATCAAAGTAGTCGTTGGAGTCTTGCCCCCCATCTTCTGTGCCATGATGCGTGTTCTCATCTCTCTTATTTGTCTCGCTAGTTTCTTTGCTTTGATGCGTAAAAAAGTTTTTTATCTACCTCCTCAAGCTTGGCATGTATGGCTGGCTGGTTTATTTACTCAGGCAATCCCTTTTTTATTTTTATTCTTTGGCGAAAAATTTATTGCACCGGCCTTAGCTAGCATCATCAACAGTACGGTTTCTATTTGGGCCCTCATCTTGGGCACTTTTATTTTTCGTGATTTTAGTCAATGGACGCCTGTTCGCATAAGTGGCATTGCTCTTGGTTTTATAGGTATGATTTTTATTTTCTTTCCCTTTTTACATGGCAGTGAGAACAGTTTGATTGGAATATGCTCTGTAATGGGCATGGCTCTTGCATATGCAATTGGCGGATTGATTAATCAGCATGTTATTTTTAAACAAGGAAAAATCAGCTTTGAAAGTAATTTAATTCAACAGCATCTTGCTAGTCTTTTATTCTTGTTCATCACTTCTCTCAGCCTGGAATCCTGGCCAAGTACGACTGCTCTCAGTGAAACAAAAATAGTATTTTCATTTTTATATCTTGGTCTGATGGCTACTGCTATTGCTTGGATTATTTATTTTTATCTTATTCGCGAGTGGGGAGCAGTTCGTGCTGCTAGCGTGATGTATCTCGTGCCTGTGCTCGCTATCATCTGGGATTTGCTTTTTTTGCATTTAATACCAACTTATCATGAATTGTTGGGAGTTGCGATGATTCTATCCGGTGTTACTCTTATACAATGGGTGAGAAAGCCAAAATTAAGTTATGGTTTTTTACCGTCAGAAAAAAAACAAACTCTCTAAAAAAAAATTGCCTATTATCTACGCAAATGGTATCTTAACTTACTTTGTATAAGTATAACTACAAGAAGTAACTACAAGAAGTAACTACAAGAAGTTCGTCTTACTTATTGGATTAACTACTATAAGGACATGAGATGATGAAAAAGCTAACGTGGAAAAAATACGCTCTTTATTTACCTCTACTAGCTGGAATGCTTAATTTTCAAGCCTATGCTGACCAGCCTAATATTGCGGTAAATGTAAAGGATATCTTACCTGCAGACTGGAAAGCCCACCCGCCTTATCGTTTAAAATCAAAATTTGCAACCAGTGCTCCAACTGGTTTATCGCCGGCCCAAACTGTAAAAGCCTATGGCTTTCCGGTTAACCAACGCGGCAAAGGACAAGTCATTGCTATCGTAGATGCAATGGATAATCCCAATATCGAAGCCAGCTTAAACGTTTTTTCGACAACCTATGGCCTACCGCCTTGTACGACAGCAAATGGCTGTTTTCAAAAAGTCTATGCCAGTGGGGTTCAGCCGCCGGCTGATAAGGGTTGGGGTGTTGAAATTGCCTTAGATGTCGAATGGGTCCATGCTATTGCCCCCGAGGCAAAAATTTTGCTAGTTGAATCTGTGGATGCCAGTAGTAGTTTATTTGACGCCATCAATGTGGCTATTCAAAATGGTGCCAATGTTGTTTCGCTCAGCTGGGGTGGTTCCGAGTTTAATGGTGAGAGCACCTTAGACTCTATTTTTAAGAATAGCCCAGTTCCCATCGTAGCGGCTTCAGGCGATAGCGGACATGGCGGTTTATATCCCGCTGCATCTCCCTATGTTCTAAGTGTGGGTGGAACCACGCTGAATATCGATCAGAGCGGAAATTATTTAGGAGAAACTGCTTGGTCTGGTTCAGGCGGTGGTCTGAGTCTCTATGAGCCTGAACCTCCCTATCAAGTGGATTTCCCGCTCCCTCAAAATCCCAACAAAAATCGCGGCATACCTGATGTCAGCTATAATGCTTCTCCAGCAAGCGGTTTTTCTGTTTACGATAGCTTTGGCTTGGGTGGTTGGAGTGTAGTTGGTGGTACCAGTGCAGGTACACCTCAATGGGCTTCCCTAGTTGCCTTGGCCTCAGCGACAGCTGGAAAAAATCTTCCGCTTGTTAACACGGCCTTATTTAGTGGTGCAAAAACGGCTTACAGTACTTTGTATCATGATATAACAATGGGCCAAAATGGCAGCTGTGGCTATTATTGTAATGCGACCACGGGCTATGATTATGTAACTGGTCTTGGTACACCACAGGCAGGTAATGTGATTGCTTATTTAGGGAATCAAGGCGGTGGCTGTGTACGAGCCGCACCCTCTGTGACAATCACACCTTCTTCACAGGTTACCTCTAATTTGACGCCAGTCAATTATTCGGTCACGATTAAAAATAATGACAGTACAAGCTGTAGTCAAAGTATCTATTCTCTTACAGCGACTACTGGAAACTGCAGTTTGAAAACGCTATTGCAGCCTTCTACTGCTACGCTCAGCCCCGGCAGCAGTGCTAATTCTGTCTTAACGGCTACGCCACAAGCCAGTATTATTCCTGGATCTTATACCATTGCGGTGCGTGGTGGAACGAGTAGTTCTTCAGGTACGGCTACTGCAACCTTGGTATATCAAGGTTGTGCTCGTGTGAGTCTTGGCCTAGGTTGTTCCCACTAAAGCCTAAACGAAAGGAAGGGCAGGAAGGAACCTGCCCTTTTTGTTTTTAAAAGCAAGAGAATGCTTCTTGTGAATTTTTAAAAAAGTACCAAATGAAAAAAAAAATTAAATTGTATAAACAGCTCTATTTTCAGGTTCTAGTCAGTGTTGTAGTCGGTGTCTTGCTTGGTTATTTTTATCCAGCACTCGCTATCAAGATGAAACCTTTTGGCGATGGTTTTATCAAAATGATTCGCATGACGATAGCACCTATCATCTTTACTACCATCGTTACTGGCATTGCCAGTATGAAAGATATTAAAGAAGTCGGGCGAATTGGCATCAAAGCCCTAATCTATTTTGAGATAGTTACCACCTTTGCTTTGCTCCTTGGTCTTGCTGTGGCAAATTTTTATCGTCCCGGTGCCGGCCTAAATATGAATGTGCATTCGCTCGATCCTAGCGGCCTTGCAAATTATACGACGCAAACCCCCTTTAATGCAGTCGATTTTATTCTCCATATTATCCCCGATACCCTCGTGAATGCTTTTGCTAAAGGGGATATTTTACCTGTTTTATTCATTTCCATCTTATTTGCTTTTGGCTTGCTCCATGGCGGCCAGCGGACCAAGCCTTTGGTGAGCTTGCTCAATCAAATTTCGATCGTCTTGTTTTCCATGGTCGAATTTATTATGAAATTAGCACCCATTGGCGTCTTTGGTGCGATGGCTTATACAGTGGGGTTTTACGGAATACACACCCTCATTGCTCTCAGTCGCTTATTAATGGATGTTTATCTAACCAGTTTCTTGTTTATTGTGGTGGTATTAGGAGTAATTGCTCGACTCAGTCATTTTAGTCTATGGAAGTTTATTCGATATATTAAAGAAGAAATATTAACAGTCTTCGGTACGGCTACCTCTGAGGCCGTTTTACCACAAATGATTACCAAGCTAGAGAATCTGGGCTGTGGACAAACCGTGGTCGGTCTCGTTTTACCCGCCGGCTATACCTTCAATTTAGATGGGACCTCCATTTATCTTACTATTGCTACTTTATTTATTGCGCAAGCCTTAAATATCGATTTAAGCCTGACGCAGCAATTAACGATTCTCGCTGTTTTGTTATTAACCTCAAAGGGCGCTGCTGCTGTGACCGGAGGAGGCTTTATTGTCCTAGCGGCTACCCTAGCGAGTCTCCATACCATCCCGGTTGAAGGAGTGGTCTTACTGCTGGGCGTAGATCGGTTTATGTCAATCGCTCGGGCTATTACTAATTTAATCGGTAATGGTCTTGCAACAGTAGTCATTGCCAAATGGGAAGGGGACTTTGATGCTGCTACGGCTAAAAAAGTTTTAGCAGGCTAGAAGTTTGATATTACATATTACGTTAAATTATGATTTAAGTAGAGGTGTCAAGGAAGAATCTAAAAACTGTTTTGCTGATCACAGCCCTCTTGTTGAGAGGCTCGCCTTTCAACTTTCATTTCATCTTGTTGAAACAGGATAGGGGCTTCACGCAGAGAAGGAAGTTGTTGAGCTGCAAAATGATTATGCAGATATGAATAGAATTCGCTTCTTTCTTGTTCTAAAACCACACGGCGTCGCCTCTCATTTTCAAAATCATTATTATAAAGTTTTACGCCATTGATTCTTCTTTCCATTTCGAAGGTTTGGTTCTCATTCATCCATTGAATATCTATTAATAAAAATTCATTTCTTAAATTAAGATAAATGCCGATAGGAGAGGCAACGTCAATTAGCTTTCCAGGAAGGGCCTGATTTTCTGTTAAATAAAGGTTTAATTCTTGACATAAATGCAAAACTTGAGCTGGATCAAAAGGCTCAGGAATGTAAATGGTAAATTGATCACTATCAACGTAACGCAGCGAGTCGTTTAAGAGTGCTTCTGCTTGATGTTTCATTTTAAGGAAAGTAGCTTCCTCAAGCGGTAAACTATAGTTTTTATTAAAATAACGATTGATAGTCCTGATAAAATAATTTTCCCAGTCAGGAGTGAGTTCTTGCTTAGCCTGATATTCTAAAAGCAAATTGATTATTTGAGTAGAAGATTCAATTTTTCCGTTTAAAATATTATTTTCAATATACTTAAAGGCGTTGATTGTACCTGCTTCAAGATGTTTTTTAACAAGCTCGCAGAGCTTGTCTCGATGTTCAAGATATGAAGCGTTTTGTAAAGAAATATGAATTTTATGAGGACTTTGTTCAAGCACAAGCGGTGTCATTTTTTTAGGATCTTTAGTTTTATTTTGTATTCTTTTTATATAAGATAATTCATTGCAACTGATAAAAAAATTATTTACACCAAGATTCGAAATACATTGACGCGCTTGCATAAGTATTTACCTCAGTTCGTGCTAAATTATATCGTAGCCGCTCTCCTTCTATTGGCTGGCGTGGGCTGCTCTTCTTCTTCTTGTTCTTGTGCTGCATGAAAAAGAAAATGATCCTGTTGTGAACGATATAAGTGCGGTCTAAAATAACGATCAAGAAAAATATATAATTCACTATCCTCCTGTTCTTCAACAACAAGCTGTCTTCTCTCCATTTCATGCTCGTCATTAAAAAGATTCACAGCATAGATTTTTCTATTCTCATCAACACAGCAATTGTCATTCATCCATTGGATGTCTTGTAGTAAAAATTCATTTCTGAAATTAAGATAAGCGCCGAGAGCAGAGGCAACATCACTTATTCCGCCAGGCCTAACCCCATTCGTTTTAAGATAATGATCTAGATCGATACATAAGTTTAAAATTTTATCCGGATTAAAATTTTCAGGAATATAAATCGTAAATTGATCGCCATGTAGAAAACGTTCTGCATCATTGATTGTCTCGTTTATATCAAATAACAGTTTATTAAGTGTTTCTCCATTCGGAATGCAATCATATTTTTTCCTAAAATAGTAATTGAGCGCATTGAGAAATTCTTTCTCCCAATCAGGATTGGGTTCTTCCTTAGCTTCTAAAAAGCTAGCATATTCTTCAAATCGTACTTCCATTATCTGAGCATCTGCTATTATAGCTTTTACATTCCGATGCTCGGTATGTTTGAATGAATAAATCGCTTCTTGATTAAGGTGCTTGATAATAATTTTTAAGATTTGCTCGAGGTGTTTTTCATATTCATCATGAGCCAAAGACACATGAATTTTATGGGGACTATCCTCACGTACTTTGTGGGTATATTGACTCGCATGCTCATATTTTTCTTATATCCGTTTATAACGTAAATAGTCCTTATAATGAACAAAAAAGGGTGGGGAAATAGTTTGCTTTAAAACACGGGGCATATATTTTTTCCTCGTCAAAATGATATATATAATACAAATTTTATAATTTAGGCCAATAAATATACTATTTTGTGAAGTGAAAATCAAGCAATATAGGTTTAAGCTATTGATTTTAAATTAATTTATTAAGAAAAGCTTCTTTTCAAGCCATAGGCCATTTTATCTAAAGAAGATTTGGCATCATCAAAAATAAGCCAGGTATTTTCTAAGGCGTACAGTTCGTTCTCAATTCCGGAAAATCCCGGGTTCATACTTCTTTTACAAACCAGGACTTTTTTAGCCTGATCAACATTTAAGATAGGCATACCATAAATAGGGCTGGATTTTGCAAAACGTGCGGCAGGATTGGTGACATCATTAGCGCCGACTACCAGCGCAAGATCTGTCTCCGGAAATTCAGGATTAATATCTTCCATTTCATACAAGTCTGTATAAGGTACTTTGGCTTCAGCCAAAAGCACATTCATATGCCCGGGCATGCGGCCAGCTACAGGATGGATGGCATATTTCACTCGGACTCTTCTGCTTTTCAGTTTATCAACCAGCTCCCGTAGTGCATGATGCGCCTGAGAGGCAGCCATACCATAACCTGGAATCACGATTACAGATTGAGCTTCTTCAAAAAAAGCAAGGGCCTCCTCTGCAGAAAGCGCTTTGACCACAGCCTCTTGTCCGGCTGCAGCATTTTTTGAGACAGCTGCTTCTGTTTTTCCAAAGGCTCCGAGTAGCACATTAGAAATCGAACGATTCATCGCCTTGCACATGAGTATAGAAAGAATGAAACCAGAAGCACCATCTAAGGCACCGGTAATAATTTGGAGGCGATTAGCTAGCATAAAACCCATCATTGCACTGACCAGGCCGCCGTAGGCATTAAAAATAGCAATGACTACAGGCATATCCCCCGCGCCGATGGGCGTGACTAGGAAAAGTCCAAATATAAAGGAAAGCGTTAGGACAGTATAAAAAAGAGCATTCACGGTAGGATAGAAAATAAGATAAATCAAAAGACCAATCATCGCAGCGAAAAGAGAAAGATTAACAAAATTCTGGCCGCGATAGGTGATAGGTCGTGCCGGCAAAAGACCATGTAATTTAGCGGCTACCATCAGACTGCCGGTAAAGGTGAGGGCGCCGAGAACAGCTTCTGTCCCAATGATGCCGGCCTGCAGACCGTTCAAGGTGCTACTTGTACGATAATATTCTGCAATGCCAATTAAACAGGCGGCGAGAGCACCGCCGGCATGTGATAAGGCAATCCGCTGTGGAATCTGTGTCATGGGAACTCGAAGCGAAATAGGCAGGCTTAACAGTGTACCGAGCAGCAAGCCCCCGAGTATCCAGCGATAAGTTACAATCTGCGGACTAAACAAAGTACTGCCAACAGCAAGAAGCATGCCGACTAAAGCAAGATGCATTCCCTTCCTTGCCGTTTCAGGTGAATTGAGACATTTTATCCCGAGAATAAAAAGAATAGCGGAAAGCAGGTAGCAGCTGTGAATAAGGGTCATGGCTTCTTTTTGCCTTCTTTTTTAAACATTTTCAAAATTCGATCCGTAATAATAAAACCGCCCACGACATTGAGAGTGGAGCAGGTTACAGCGATAAAAGCTAAGATATTTGTGGTTAAGCTATAGTTTTCTCCTGCAATGAGGATAGAACCGACCAGCGCAATACCCGAGATGGCATTGGTTGCTGCCATGAGCGGGGTATGCAAAAGAGAGGGAATACGTGAAATGAGTTGAAAGCCGAGAAAGCCGGCTAACATAAAAAGATAAAGATCAGCAATTCCTAAGGCGCTCATGCAACCTCCTTGATTTTTTCTAAGTTAGCTTGTAGCACAGGATTGATGAATTCTCCTTGATGAGTCAATAAGCAGTTTTTGATAATTTCATCCGAATAGTCAAATTCATTTTTTTCAAGCTGGGGATACAAATATTCAATAAAATTGAATAGGTTTCTGGCATAGAGCTGACTGGCATGGACCGGAAGCAGACTGGGTAAATTAAGCAGGCCAATAAGCCTCACGCCATGTTGAAGACTAATTTTTCCTGGTTCGGAAAGCTCACAATTTCCACCTTCTTCTATAGCAAGATCGATGAGAACAGAGCCGGGTTTCATCTCCCTTACCATATCAGCGCTTATTAAAAGAGGTGCTGCTTTGCCAGGAATGAGCGCTGTTGTTACGACTACATCGGCATCGGAAAGATAGGGCCGCAGTATTTCTTGTTCCTTCTGGTAAAAGGCCGTCGCTTGTTCCTTGGCATAGCCGCCTGCATCTTGTGTTTCCTCAGTTGAGCTTGCTAAGCTAACAAAGTCCGCACCCAGGCTTTTTACCTGTTCTTCTGCAAGGGGGCGAGTGTCGAAAGCAAGGACCAGCGCGCCTAAACGTCTTGCGGTCGCAATGGCTTGCAAGCCGGCAACACCGGCACCCAGCACCAAGACTTTCACCGCTTGAATCGTACCAGCAGCTGTTGTCATCATGGGAAACAGTTTGCCGAGATAGTGAGCGGCTAGCATGATACTTTTATAGCCGGCAATACTACTCATCGAGCTTAAAATATCCATTGACTGAGTACGCGCTAGACGCGGTAATTGGTTTAAGGAAAAAACAGTTATTTTTTTGTGTTGTAATTTTTGTAGTTCATCGAGGTGGCGCAGGGAATAAGGGGCAATCAGGATGGTTTTTTCAGGGAGCAGCTCTATTTCCTGCCAATCGGGACGGGTTACTTTTAAAATCAGGTCGCTTTCTTCATACAAAACAGCGCGCGTGACAAGCCTTGCACCGGCTTTTTCGTAAGCCTGATTGGGAATAAAGGCTTTCTCACCCGCATCAGACTCTAGCAAGACCTGCCTGCCCTTTTGAACCATCTTCGTGATTATTTCTGGCGTAGAGGCCACCCGTTGTTCGGGAGGCAACTCCTTAGGGATGCCAATTTTCATACTAAAATCCTTTTTAATACCGGCCCTTATCTTAGCTTCTTCTTTACCTTGAGGGAAGACGCTTAATTCTACTTGACAAGCTGGTTGATTAGGATAAGAATGATGAATTGCATTAATATTTATCAATTATTTATAATAATTATAATATTTAAACTATGAGGGGTGTGAAAATGTCAATTTCTACTAGAAAGAAAGCTCTTGTTGATGCAAAGAAGGAATTGATTGCACAAGGGATTTTAGGTTTATTAAGAGCAGGACAGCCTGAAGGACAGCTGGAAATTCAGTCTGATGGTGAGGCTTCTGTTTCTTATCGAAAGACAGAAAACCTAAGAGCAGCTTTCCCACTCCAAGGACAGGATCTCAATACGCGCTTAAGACGCAGAGAAATCATTGGACTGGGGGAAGTGATGGTCTATATGCTTTTTCTCAATAAGGTCAATTTTAACTACGAGAATTTATACTTAGACGAGCAGAATCGGCTTATTATCATTGATGGCAACGAGGGTATCACTCAACCAAATAAAGCAGCGCCGAATAAGATTACAACTAGAATAATCGGCGAATTACCATCCTTAAATATACAAACTAATTTGGCTGATAAATATCTAGTTAATAATTGGCCGGTGATTGACGAGAATCTTTATCCCTACCTTCAAGCTGAAATCAATGCAGCTATCTTAAAAGTATTAATTTTACCGAATGAATTAATTCAGGCTCTGGTTAAGCGTATTGTAATCGATCCACAGAAGCCAACGCCCGCCCAAGAAAATGAAGCTGAGGATATATATGCCTTCATTCTGAAAAGAAAAAATTTCCAACTGAGGGCCGCTGTTCTTGGAAATATTGGCGTTCAAAGATTTATTGACTATTTAAGAAAGGACAGAAAAAAACAGGTTGAGGCCCACCTTGACTATTTGGGAAGCTTAAATCCCTCCGGCTTGAGCAAGACATTTAGAGAAGACATGTTAAGCTCATTTGAAGGACTGCAGACTAAAATGCGCCGTTCTACGGGAGCTGATGAAAGTAAGGATGAAGAAGCTTCAGGAACGCCTCAGTCTCGATCTAGGAAACTAGGTGAATCTCCACGATCTAGGAAACTGGGTGAATCTCCAAAAAGTGCTACGCTTCGGAAGCTGGGTGAATCCCCAAAAAGTGCTACGCCTCGGAAACTGGGTGAATCTCCAAAAAATGCTACCCATCGAGCTAAGCAACAGAGTGAAGGATTGGCAGGAAGTGGTAGTTCTTCCTTTTGGATGAAAGCTTCCGCCCCATCTCAGCAGGGAATGCCTGCAAGCTCACAAGTTCCTCAGATTCACTCTATTCATGAACAGAATGTACAAGAACAGAATGTACAAGAACAGAATGAGCAAAATAACCAAGAGGCGGTGACAAAAAAGGAAAAGAAAAGTCGCGGTCCCAGTTGTTGTGCGATTTCCTAAGGCCTGTTGACATTTCAGCCCTGTCATCCTGAGCGCAGCGTTTTTCTTAAGAAGCAGGATAAAGGATTGACAAGGTAAATTAAAGCCTTCCATAATGCTTAAGGACTGCATTTTAGGATGGGAAGGCTTATGAAAATAAAAAAAATAATGCTTAGCCTCGTTTTTTTATTCTATTCCTTTAGTCATCCTGTTTTTTCTGCTGATCTCCCTCTCTTAACTTGGAATGATTATCTTGCTGGGTTAAGGAGTGAAGCTTTGGCAGAGGGAATCAGAGCGGAAGTTTTTGACGCTGCTTTTCGAGAAGTTCATGCACCGAGTGCCCGTGTTTTACGCTTAGATAAAACGCAGCCAGAAAAACGCTTAAGTTTTTTAGAATATCGCACTACGCGGGTGGATAGTCAGCGTATTCAACTAGGACGTCAAGAATATCACCGCCATCAGGAAGTTTTACAGACCATCGATAAGCAATTTGGAGTCAATGCCTGTTTTATTGTATCTATCTGGGGTCTCGAAACGAGTTACGGGCACTTCAAAGGCAATTTCCCAGTTATCCAATCCCTTGCTACCTTGGCCTATCAGCCGCGCCGCCAGGCTTATTTCCATAGTGAATTGCTCATGGCCTTGCACATGTTAAACGATGAACAAGTCAGCTTATCTGAATTTAAGGGGGAATGGGCTGGGGCGAGCGGCCATTGTCAATTTATGCCCTCTACCTGGTTTAAATATGCACTCGATTATGATGGTACAGGACGGGCGGATATTTGGAATAATCTCAATGATGCCTTTGCCTCTATCGCTAATTTTTTACTAAGAAATGGGTGGCAGCCAAACGAGCCCTGGGCTCTTCAAGTGACTCTGCCGAGCGATTTTAATAAAGATTGGCTCAAGCCCAATACTACTAAAACAGTGAAGGAATGGCTTGACCTGGGCGTACAGCCAGTCCGCAAAAATTTACCCTCTAACAAGCTAGCAGCTTCTTTAATTTACCCGGAAGGCGGTCCGGCCTTGATGGTTTTTGATAATTTTAAAACGCTATTGAAGTGGAACAGGTCAAATTATTATGCTGGTGCGCTAGGCTATTTAGCAGAAGAAATTTGCCAACAATCCTTATAACGCGAATTCCGGATAAGGAATACTGTTAATAGGCAAAAACCGCCCACGAGGCAAGAATTTGCCTATTAGGACTTGAATACCTACATTTAATTAGTACCTGGCAGGTAAAACCTGCCAGGCTAATCGAAGGAACTCTTGGAAGTATCTTCGGGTAAGAAGGATGGAGACTAGTCGACCGCTGTAACTTCTTCGGCCTGTAGCCCTTTTTGTCCTTTGGTCACGATAAACTCAACTCGTTGACCTTCGGTTAGGGACTTGTAACCTTCGCCGACAATCGCTTTAAAATGCACGAAAACATCTTCGCCAGTATCGCGGGCAATAAATCCAAAACCTTTACTATTATTGAACCATTTAACGGTTCCTTTTTCACGTGTTGCCATAAAATAAAACCTCTTTGATTGGTAAACTACATTTATTACTGTCGATAAAACATACAATAATCCCGATAGTCTATCAGAATTAATGGGAAATGATAATAGGGGACTAGCAGAGTATTCTTAGCTTTTTTGAGAGGCCGACCAGCCTCTTGGGCTGGTCCTTATTCCAGGGTTGCAAGCTCATCCTTATAAAACTCATAGCGGCTTCTTCCTAAGATTTTGGCGTGATAAAGAGCGATATCAGCCTTTTTCATGAGTGTTTTTTTATTATCGCCATCTGTTGGGAAAAAACTACTGCCCATGCTCAGTGAAATTTTAATCAGATGGGTATTCAACATGAAAGGTGTAGCGAAGGCTTTATAGATTGCCTGACTAAAGGTTTCCACTTTTTTACTGAGGGCTTGGCCGCTCAGCAAAACAATAAATTCATCGCCGCCGATTCTAGCCACGCAATCCTGCTCTCCTAAATTCTTCTGAAGCTGCTTGCTGACTTCAATGAGAATGCGGTCACCCATGTCGTGACCATAATTATCATTGATTGCTTTAAAATAATCGATATCGATAAAGATCACGCAAAAATCAGTTTTTTGTTGTTCAGCGCTAGCCAAGATTTTGTCGAACTGGACATCAAAGGAAAATCGATTATCGAGGCCTGTTAGAAAATCATGACTTGCAAAATAGCGGAGTTGGTTTTTAGCTTTTTCATGCTCCACAATCTCAGCCTGGAGTTCTGTATTAGCGCGTTTTAATTGTTTTAATAAGAGCTCATTTTCATACTGTAATTGGAGCGAATTAATAAATTGGGTATAGGATTTATTGGCTAAGGCCAAGATAAAAACTAAGTATGCAAAGATGGCAAAACTTAAATAGCTATAAGCAGCTGAGTCTTGCAATACGATCCATAAGCCGAGGGGCAAAATAGAGGTTAAGGTAAAAGAAAAATTGGCAACTCTGCTAGCTTGTAAGGTTTGGGAACAGCCTGCATTCAGTCCGGCAATAATAATAATGATGAAAACCTTAGATAAGAAATGATCCGGTGGTGTGAGAAGGGTGCCGGCAAAACCCCAGATCAGGCCGGATAGGGCCGTCCCTGCAATGAATAATTTTAAATGGAAAGCAGGGTGAGCAGGATCTCGCTGATACCATTTCAGCAGCACGATGCGGGCAGCGCAAACGACGAGGGTAGCGCTGTACCAACTGATAAAGCGCAATTTATTTTCCTGAGCATCAAGCCCAAAGAAAACCGCTGTGGCACATAAGACCAGTGCAGGAATACTGGTTACTAAGAGATGACTATGCAACCTTTCGACACGATCTGAAAAGATTTTTTTGGCGATTTCTTTTTGATCAGCTAAGCTAATAAGCGTCGTGGTCATTCCTTTATTATAACCTAAGCCTTGGGAGGACAAAGACATGGTATAATAAATTGAGAGGTGCTTATGACCTGGGTAGTAATAGCCAATTCAAATGCCTGTCGTATCTATCATTATAGTAAAATACCTTCTAAAATCGTCTTAATTAAAGAAATAAACCATCCCGAAAACAGATTAAAAACAGGTGATTTTTTGACCTCTGATCGCGCTGGTCATTATCAAACCGATGGCGGTGCACGTGGTTCTTATATGCCTCATACCGATCCTAAAACAGTCGAAATAGCAAACTTTTCTCGAGAAATTGCTTCTGAATTGAATCAAGGTAGAAACACCCAGGCTTATAAAGAACTGATTCTAATTACCCCCCCGCACATGAACGGTATTTTGTCGGCTAATCTTGATAAAAATGTTAAATCTTTAGTCAAAAAAGAAATCCAAAAAGATGTGATGCATCTTGCACCTCAGGAATTATTGGATTTTTTGAAAGTGCATCTGAAGCCGGCTTAGGGGGAGGCAGACTTAACTTCTAAGCACAAAAAATGGATATACTCACTTGTTATTATTTTTATGATTACTCATAATGTATTTATTTAATATAAATTTATATGGATATTACCTTATTAACAAAGTTAAGTGAAAAAATTAAGTCAAGGTTTTCTCTCATCTTACCGAATGCCAAAGAAATGGAATTTGGAGAACAGTTTGACAATACCCCCTTTCAAATTGTTTGTAATAACGAAAAAGGGTTGACAGCAATTAAATCCGGGGATGAGTTGAAGATTTCAGAGGCCTATATTTCCGGCGATATTGATCTAGACGGAAATATCGACATGCTGAAGATTCTCGAAATTACGCGTTATTTTTCTCAAAAATATCCTTTTGTTATCAGATGGTCACGAATTATTTCTTTTTTCAGCAATCAAATTGTCATTAATATAAAAAGTATTGCTCAGCATTATGAATATGATAATGATTTTTATTTGATGTTTTTAGATAAAACACGGACTTATTCGCAGGGCCTATTCCTGGATGACAGGGACTCCCTTGAGCAATCCGCTTTGCGTAAATTAGATTTTGCTTTGCAAAGCTGTCACCTAAGACCGGGGGATAAAGTATTAGATATTGGCGCGGGCTGGGGTAACCTGGTTGAATTCTTGGGTAGCAAAGGCATTCACGTTGATGCGGTTACTCTCTCACAGCAATCAGAAAATTTTATAGCTAAATTAATCGCTGATAAAAAATTAGCTCATTGCCGTGTTTTGAGAGAAGACTTCCTGAAATTTGAAACAGCTCCTGGTGAAACCTACGATGCCTTGTTCAGCCTCGGGACACTCGAGCATTTACCTGATTATAAACGCATGCTAAAAAAATGTGCGGATCTTCTCAAGCCTGGCGGTTATGCTTATTTTGACGCTTCGGCAAAGATAGCCGGTGCTAGAGGGAGTTACTTCATCGAAAGGCACATTTTTCCCGGTAATCACGAATTACTGGATATTTATAGCTTTATAGCGGCCACAAAAAAAAGCCCCTTTGAACTTATTTTTTTAAACAACGACAGACATTCTTACTATCTCACACTCATGCATTGGGCAAAAAACCTCGATAAGCATAAAGATGAAATCATAGTGCGCTGGGGAAAATCATTGTATCGAAAATTCCAACTTTACTTTTGGGGCTGTTGTTTTGGTATGTTAAATAATGAAATACAAGCTTATCGAGTTGTATTGCGTAAACGCTCCTGAACAGGATGCCGTTCGCGGTGATTGAGGCGGCCCTTCGACAAGCTCACCCTTCGACAAGCTCACCCTTCGACAAGCTCAGGGCGAGCGGTATAATTTTTGTCATAACTTGTGTTGTTATGATGCTATAGTATAGACTTTAGAGATTAACAGCCAAGGAGACGGTTTATGTCAAGGTTAACCTTAGTCCACTCTCTTATATGGACAGGCCTTATTTCTTCATTGATAGCGGTGAATGCCTACGCTGCGACTTATGTAGAGATTGTCACGCCTGTTCCTCCTCCTAAGGAAGAACTTGTCGTTCCACCAGGCTATGCAACTTGTTTTAACGTACCATCCACTTGGTATAATGGGGTATGGTATCCAGAGCATCGGGTATGCCAATATGATCCCAACAAGAGGCAAGCCGCAGAAGGCGATGCTTACGTTGAAGCGCATTGGGCATGTACCAAATATTCAGTCCAACAAGAAAATAAAGGCGCTTGTGTAAATTGGAGCTGGCAGAAGGGTCACTGGATAAAGACCTTCACTCCTTTCTAATGAAAAACGGATACTTTGATTTTAGGGATAGTGCTTGTATTGGCAATATTGTAGAGGTCCATGAGGCGGAAAAAGCCGCCCCCTCTTCTTACTAAGCTATTAAACTCGAATCCAGGTTTGAGTACGCCAAAACGGTCCCCAGTAGCCGCGGAGTTCCATTTTTCTGCCCTCGTCAACTAATTTCAAGGTTCCTTTATAGATATGCCCGCTGATAGGGTCTAGAATTTTTCCATTGGTCCACAGACTCTTTTGCTCAGGCACAAAATCCCATAAAAATTGCAGGCCGATGAGTGGTTTATTTTTGAAACCTTCAGGACAATTGGAACACAGATCTGTTTCTTTGTGAGTGGCACCGGGAAGAAGCCGCAATACTTGTCCTACAAGCACGCCGTTTTCCTTGGAGATTTTAACTACAGAACTAGGTTGCTGGGTTTGATCGCTAATGGTTTGCCACATGCCGATAGGCGAGCTCATTTCAGTGGTCTCGGTAGCAAAGGCTGTAAAAGGAAGGCAAAGGGAAAGTAAGCTCGTTAAAAAAAGTATCCTAAACATGGGAGTTCCTTTAAATGATAAAAGATGATTATCTATTTAATCTCTGGCAAATGTCTAGAGCTAGATAGGCGCTCGCAAACAAGCGATAAAGGCTATAAATCTCAAACTTTCCTTCGAGATCCTTCTGTCATACTATGATCTTTTTTGGGTTTGATGAAAATTTCTTTCAGTATTTCGAGCAGTTGGTGAATAGCGAAGGTTTTTTTCTGGGTGGCGAGCGAAGGAAATAAGCTGTGCTCTGCTTTTGCTACTGTTTTTCTGAGTTCTCCGCCAGATGCTAACTTCGTTTTCCTGAGATCAGTGATTATTTCTATAGCCTGATTAGAAATAAATTGGAAAGTAGTTTTGCTTGCTTTTTCAGGAGCATCGATCGCCTTTTGGAGTTGTTCTGAAAGCTCTTGGAATTTTTCACGAGTTTCTATAGCGAGCTGAATTTTTGCTGGTCTTTTGCTCTTCAGGCCGAATTCTCCCAGAGCGCTGTTTAGGCCTGAGCTTTGCAGGAAGGTTTTTTGATCCTCTCTCTCTTTCAAATAGTCAGCAAAAAATCGATCTATTTCTTTTAATTGGCCAGCTAACCTTTGAAAAGGTTCTTGTTCTAATTTCTGAAATTTTTTCGTGAGGCTTTCCTTTATTGTATTGATCTCTTGTACCACATAGCGACACTCTGTGATGTAATTATTATTTTTGCTAATAAACAGATG
Source organism: uncultured Coxiellaceae bacterium (assembly GCA_964466595.1). GTDB lineage: Bacteria > Pseudomonadota > Gammaproteobacteria > DSM-16500 > DSM-16500 > JABDGC01. The sequence goes on from CAYXNR010000001.1 coordinate 25,624, forward strand.
TCTGATTCTTACAAATGTTTGGCCCTTGGACTTGAGCTTATCTGTGATAGGCACTAGTTTTGATTGTTGTTCTTGGGTGAATTGAAGAGCTTCTTCTCGGATCTTATTTTTTTGAATCTCATTTAAATCCTCATTACTAGCTATCCTGGTAAGGAAATGAGCTAATTGTGTATCCAGTTCTTCATGAGAAGCTGTTTTTAAATTTTCTCTCACCTGTTCCCAAAAGTGAGGAGAGGCTTCAGGCGTAAGTAAGGCAAGAAATCCTGCAGTCTGGCCTCCATGCTCTTTTTGCTGTTGAGTAAGCAGGTGTTGTCGGAGAACTTGATTATCTGAACAGAGCATAAATGCAGAACAAAATTCACTTAAGCTTTCAGCTGCAGCACTATTTTTAGATGTTTTTTCTGTTATAAATTTGTCTATCCATTCTAATAAGAGCAGAGGATTGTTTTTACAAGCTTCAATAATAGCATCGTCATGTTTGTTTGCTAGGGAGATTGTTTTATAAACTTTTAAAATAGTTTCGCGGTTAGCATCGATAAACTTATTCGCTGTGCGATTTTCCAATTCATGCTTTTTCTCAGTGAAGTCATAGTCAAAAGTATTGACCATTGCTTCATAATATAAAGCTGTGTTTTTCTCATCTTTGCATTCTTCCTTTAAAATAGCCGCTCGAGCTTCATCGGCAAAAATGCTCTTGGCTAGCTCTTTGTCTGCACAAGCAAGGTGGCCGATGAACAAAGCTAATTTATTCATTAATACCTGGTTTTCTGGTGAATTGTCTCTCTGTAATATTGTATAACGAGCATAGAGGCGTAGCAGGAAACGTTCTTTTTCCGTTTCTTCTGAAGGAGCAGAGATCAGATTTTTTATTTCCTCAACATTTATTGAGGTCAGTGGCTCGCCTCCTAAACAGGTTAAAAACACAGCAATGGCAGTAGAATTTCCTTGATCAAGCATTAATAAAAGTTGCCTTGCTTCCAGTCGACCCAGTATCTTGATTAAATTTCTTTGCTGAGTGTCTTTATCCATTTTAGGTAGGAAATAAGCGGGGTTAAACTCTAGATATCCCGCGAGTGTTGCTTCGAGAGCCAGTGCTTGCCCTGTAAGGAGATCTATACTGATCACTTTTTCTATCAATTCTTTTATTTGATGCGGGTCGTTTAGGAATTCAGTAGTGCGCTGATGTGCATGAGCTAAATAAGCTTCACGGGAGTTTGCTAGCTTATAAAAATTGATATCTGCGAGTACGATTGCTAATTTTCTCTTTTGTTCAATATTTTGGTTTTCATTCGCTTGACTAGATCTCACTGCTTCCATCATGGTGATGATACCCTCACCTTGTAGACAGCGAATAGCAAAGGCTTGTCGCATTTTTTGATGTTCTTGTATGGCATCTTCAATTTTTGAATATTCTTGTATTGCTTTATTATGTTTAAGAACGGTATCAGCATTATAATTTTCGTCCGCCGCATTAAAAGTAGCTGTTACTTTTATTTTTGCCTCTTCAAGAGCAGCTTCTAGTTTTATTTCTGTTTCTACATCATAACTAAAAGGATTAGCGGATGCTCTCAGCTTACGCGCATGAAAAGCTTGTTCCAAGGGGTCCAGAAAAGGACGAATAGGCTCAGATAAGACACCAAAACGTAAGTCATTTTTTAATTCAATTTGATGAGTAAAATCGGAGAATTGTTTGAAGAAGGGAGATATTTCTTTTTCGCTATACACTAAGAAAGCATTCATTAATTGATTTGCTAGCAGGTTAGAGTGATTGCCTAATTCAGCCCATTGAATTTGCCCCAGATGTTCGAGTAATTTCGGGCTATGTTTCATGCCCTGAGCGATGGCGGTTGCTAGGGAGAGCGCGCCAGAATGTTCAGAAAAGCCACGTACTGATTCATTCAGAGCCCAGCTCGCATTAAAAAGTGCTTTTAAACTGCGGCTAAAAGGTGTTTCTGTGTTACTATAGTCAAAATAACCCTGCTGATCTATTTTAGAATTTTTCAAAGCAGCAAGCGTATCTTCTATTAATTTCTCCTCTTTGGGGTCAAGCCCAATGCCTTCAGCCTTAGCATCTTGCATAAATTTTTCAAGCGCATTATGCAAATTCTGAGAGTAGCCCATAGCAGCGCGTACGTGTTCAATCAAAGGAAACCATTCATTTTTTGCCTGGCCTTCAGGGGCTATGGATTCCGCAACAGGACGAAGATATTTTTGCTCCGGCATACTCGGTGCACTGGGGCGGGGAGTACTCATTAAAGGGCTTGCGACTGTAGTCACTAGCGCACTTATTTTTTCGAGCTTCTTGCTGAGTAAGGCTTGTACTTGCTTGGGGTCTTTGCTAATTTTTACTAATGCTTCACTGAGAGAAGCACTTATTGTAGAAAGTTCTGTAATCGTAGCCTCATTTTCAAGACCTAATTCCTTCGCTAGCTTGATCATGTTCTTGATATGTTCAACAAGTATTGTTAAATCGCTAGCGATTAAAGAAAAAATTAATGCGGCATGCATTTTATTTGTCTTGAAGGCAATGAGAAATGTTTCCATTTTTCTTGCTAGGGTTTCAGCATCCTGTAAGATACCCAGACCTTGCTTGCTGAATTTAATCAAGACAGGATCCTTCTCTGCAAGCTCATTATTTTTTAAAAAAGTGGTATTGGCATACTCAGAGAATAGATGTTTCATTTTATGGGCTAATGTTTCTCGCGTATTTTTTAATTTATTGATTGCCGGGGTCATTGCTGTAGGGGAGGGCGGAACTTGAGCACCTTGTTTTGCTTTTAATTTTTCATAAAACGCGAGTGCTTCTTGATATTTTTCCTGCTCTAATAATTGTTCAGCTAAGCTTTTTTTCTCACGATCGACAAGAGTGAGCACAGCAGTCAGTTCTTGGGGCGGCCAGGGTTTGGCGAGTTGTTCTTCTTTGCTGAGGTCACGAACCATTGTATCTGAAAAATCTACAAGACCTTTTTTATTTAGCTCAGCTTCTTGCGTGTTTTGTATAAGAAAGGCTCTATATAATTTTAGGCGTAATTGTTTATGGTGATCTATTTTACTATCATCTGCTTGTTTAGCACTATCATCTGACTGGCTTGCAAGCAGTTCTTTATGTAAAGCATATTTCTCCTTCAAGGATAAATGCTTGATTAATTGATCTTCAAGAACAGCGACTGCTTCTAAGGCTTCTGGGGATTTGAAAAAACCCTTTGTTTTCATCCTTGCTAATTCTCGCAATAAAAAAGCAATATTTTCTACAAATTGCTCTGGCGTAAGTGCGTCAGCTTTGCTTGGGGTATATCCTGCAACTGTCCAGGCAGCAAGAGCCGCTTTTTGAATAAACGATTGCGATTTGCTATACCCTGCTTTCCGCCATGCAGAATCCCCTTCTGTAAATTGCTTACCGACTAGCTGATAAAGCAGCAGATTGTCGGATAATTTTTTGATGTCAGCATAGTTGCTTTTTACCGCCTCATGTTCATTGCAAGCCTTTTGATATTTAGCTTGTAATGTTTGTAGCTTTGGTTCATTTATCTCAAGGCCTAGGTGTTCTGAGACTACACCAGGGCGTAAATGATGTGTCAGTTCAAATTCATACAGGTCTTCTGCTTTGAGAGCAGGAGCAGGGGTAATCAAATAAGTGGACATGATTGTTGCTAGTTCTTGGCCCACTTCCGCAAGTTGAGCATGTAATTTTTGTAATTTTTTAGGATCTTTTACGGTTGTTGGCCCAATCGAGTCACACAATTGCGACATTTTTTCACGTAAAGCTTTTAATTTCTGAATGGTCTCGGGTGAAAGCTTAGCTTCTTCGGCTATTTTAATCATATCCTCACAATGACTATATAATTTTTGCCAAGGACGTAAAATGTTATCTCGGTTGGCAATCATAAAATCTCGGGCTGTCTGGTAGGGTTTAATCATGCTCAATCCGACCCCAGCATACCAAACTGTGTTGACAACGCCATAGAGCGCTCCTGCAGCCGGCCCTGTTGGGATTGCAGCTGAGCTTAGCAAACCCCACAAGATGCTTTGCTGTATAGGTTTGGTTACTTCAAAGGCTGTTCGTAGATGCAGGTCATCAATAGCTTGGGAGGCTCTTTGTAAAGCAAGTTTTGCAGCTGCTTTTGCGAAGCTCGTGTCCTCAGTGGTTTTATCGTCAAGCAGTTTTTTGGCTTCTCCATAGCCACGGTAAACTATATCTAGTTGCGCACTTAAGTTTAATAGATGGCTAGCCGCAGTTTCTACAAGGCCGCGATCTTTTGCAGCCTGGGCAGGCGCCTCTTTTTTCATATTTACTGCGGGCCCTTGCTCTTTTGCATTCTGAGGTGCTACCGCTTCTTGCATATTTCCTGCGGGTTCTTGCTCTTTTGCATCCTGGGCTGCTGTCTCTTTTTGTGTATATTTACTCATTCCAAGCACCAAGTCTTCCAGATTGCTAACTAAATCTTCGGCTTCTTGTAAAGCCAACAGAGCATGTTTGCAAAATTGTATTTGTGGGGGATCAGTATCTTTGATAGTGCTTACTACATCTCCTTTAGGTGTTTCGCCAAAGAGGTCTTGAATTTCTTGCTTTAAATTTAAATTAGCTTCTTCCTGTAAATTTAAAGCTTCATTCTTTTTGAACTTCTTAAAGCGTGCTAGCTTTTCTGGAGGGATAGCTTTTTCAGTAATTTTATTTCTTGTTTTTTCGAAATAAAATAAATGACTGCCTATTTTAATATAAGTATTATTTTTCAAGTTCTCGAGTATTTCATCTGGAATTAAGGCGCGGCCACCTTCGAGTTGCTGCTTGACTGCCCATAAGCTAACGCGTTTGACAATATTCGGTTCTGTAATTTCCCGATAGTCAAGATTCTGCTCCCAAACCCTCTCTTTGGCATAATCAGATAAATAAAAATTAATCCCCTCGGCTACTTGATTTTGCCCGTCTTTCAAGGCAAGGGCGAGCGCATTGCTTGCGTCTTTTTTTCGGGATTCCATAGTTATATTCTTTTAATCAGAGATATAACTTCAGTATAGGAGGAGTTTTAGATTTTGCAGGGAGCTTGCTAGAAATTTTACTCTTGTTTTTCATAGAGTTAGATATTAATCGTGTAAGTATATAGAGTTAGAGATTAACTGTGTAAGTATTTGGTTAACCTAGAGAAGTTGTCATTCCGGCATGCTTTAAGCCGGAATCCAGAGCATTTAAAAGCCTGGATTGCCAGCTAAAAGCGTGCTGGCATGACAGAGTAAGGGGTTAAGCAAATACTTATTTAACCTTCACATTCTCGTATTGAATAAAACTTTGTAATTGCTTTAACTGTCCTTCTAACTGGGCCTTTTCTTTGGTTACCGCCCATTTCTCTTGTCCCAGATGTGTAGTTTCTGCTTGCAGCTCATCTCTCTTCTGGTGGGCTTGCTTCAATTCTGCTGTTAAAACACGAATTTCGGTTTTCAAGTCAGTTCTTTGTTGATCCTGTGATTCATTTTTTTGTTTTACCTCGTGATAAAGGTTTTTAAAATGAGTCGCTTTTTGGGAAGATTCTTGATATTGCTTTTCTCGTTTAGAAAGATCTTTTTTCAGCTGGTTCTGCTGACTGAGCACTTCCTTCATTTGCAGTTGCAAGCCTTGTTTTTCTTTTTCATAGCGCTGTTGTTCTACTAAGCGCTGTGTTCTAGTACTTTCGCGAAAATGTTCCCAATTCATTTGAGTTTGTTGTTGTAGCCTTTGTAGTTCCTGGATACGATCCTGTTTATCTTTCAACTGTTGTAAAAGCGCTTCTTGTTTTTCTACCCAAGCGGCTGATTCTCGTTGTAAGTGGCGGAGCTCTTTTTCAAGGATCGTCTTAGCCTCAGACCATTGCGTCCTTTCCTGCATCCATTGGCTATACAGTTTCTGCCAGCGACGGTTATTATTTTTATACTTTTCTAATTCAGGCAGGAGGGCATCCACTCGAGCTTGGAAAACAAGTTCTTCTTGAGCTACTTTTTCCAGCGCTTCCTCCCTGAGGCGTTTCCACAAGCCTTGCATGAGGGAAAGGAATTCTTTCGGCAAATTTTCTTGAATACTCAGTTTTTGGCTTTGACTGTGGTCATTTTTCCATTGTCGCAAATGATTGGCTAGGGTTGTGCTACTACCCGTACCCAGTAGATGACGAATTTGCTCAATAGTGGGATTTTTTCCTTGACCTAATAAGTGATTTGCCGCTTCAACTACCTCGAAATAGCCTACGCCGGGTCTTGCCATCGGATTCTCCTAGGGTTAAGCTTTACTTCCATGAATATCATTATATAATATTACATAAAATAACGTAATAATTCTTTAAAAACAAGGGAGGTGGGTTAAAAAATTATGGCCCTCCGAGATCTTGCTAAGAAAGGCTTTCGCTTTGTCAAAAATTTTTCTAAGGGGCTTCTTGGCCTAATTATTAATCTGGCTTTTCTTCCTCTTCTGATAATTGGTGCAGCTCTAGCTACCCTGACCATAGCGCTTTTTTGCTACATTCAACCTTATGCTAGCTTAGCTCAAGGGGCTAGCGGTGTTGTTCGCGCTCTTCTTTTAGGAATAGGGGTAGGGGCTAGCCTGCTTGGTGTCCTTGCTTGGGGTGTAGGGATTGGCCTTGTGGCAGTGATTTCACCGTTTGCAGGTTTTATTATAGGCTTTAAGAAAGGATTACAAGCTGCTGTAACTCCGTTTATCGTTCATTTAACTGGTTATTTAATGGGATTACCTCCTCCTGAGAATGGGGGATCTACCTTACGTATACAACAAGTTTATCCACACACCTCGTCACAATCGCACTCCGAATCACAGGGCCACAAAAGAATTGTAGAGCGACGCCCACCATCACAATCTCATACCTCGCCTTCTCCTCCGGTAATTACAATAATTCCAGGCCGGAGACCTCGTTAAAGAAGCGCTATAATTCTTCCTTAAGAAAGGATATAATCTATGTATTATTCTTGCACAACAGGCCAAAAATGCGCAAACCAAGCTGGCTTTTGCTTATTATATTTTTCAATCTCTGTGGCTTTTTTTCTTCCGCAGAGGCCATAGAAACAATTGCCTGGAAAAAATGGTCTCGGTCTGTATTTGAGCTTGCTCAAAAAGAACATAAACTGGTTTTAATCTATGGCAAGGTCAGTTGGTGCCATTGGTGTCAAAAAATGGATAGTGTTAGCTTTACTGATCCGGCTGTTATTCAGCTGGTTTCTCATTCTTATATTCCGGTGAAAGTGGATATTGAACAAGATGTCGCTGTAGCGAATCGCTATCAAATTACTGAAATACCCTCTTTAATCGTTTTAGACGCAGAAAATAAAGAGCTCAAACGCTTTTATGGTTATTCCTCTTCGCAAAACTTGATTAATAAATTATCTGGCTTCGCGCAGCAATAATTATTTGCTAATACTTTTAACCTCGCTACAATAGGCTGCTATATTTGTTAAATGGATTCAGCATGACAACAGCTTCGCCTTCTTCGAAAAAGTCCGCTTTCTTCACTTTCTTAAAAAACCCAGCTCGGCTGCAACCCGCCTGGCTTTTTTTTCAAAAAATCCCCCTAGGGAAGAGAATATTTTCTAAATTAATGGGCTGGCTGATCCCTTACACCGGATCAATTTCACCTCTTATTCAGAAAATTGAGCCCGGTTATGCAGAGGTTGCGCTAAAAGAGCGACGCAAGGTGCGTAATCATCTTCGCTCTGTCCATGCGCTGGCTCTAGCCAATGTAGGGGAATTTTGCTGTGGTCTTGCGCTTTTTTCACGCTCTCCTGCAAAAGCCCAGGCTATCCTGGTAGAACTAGGCTGTACTTATTTAAAAAAAGCTCGCGGCTTATTAACAGCAACAGCACGCTTTGACAACAGTGAATTTCACACTGATACCAACTACGCCTTAAGCGCCGAAATCAGAAATAGCAGCCAGGAACTCATCGCCATTGTGAATACCACCTGGCGCATTCGTCTTTAAATCTGGAGACCCGATGGAAGCTTACAAAAAATTAAAAACGATTTTTAAAAAATTAGCCCATTTACAATATGTTCAAAAAATCATGATGTGGGATGAGGCTGTCATCATGCCAGAAGGAGCGGGCGCTTATCGGGCTCATACCATGGCCACCCTCGATACCCTCGTTCAAAAGACCTTAATCAAAAAGAAAAACGGGGCTTTGATCGAAAAAGCAAAGAATGAGCAAGACCAGCTCTCTGCTTGGGATCAGGTGAATTTAAAATGGATGGAAAAGAAATACCGCCAGGCGACCTGCATTCCAACAGCCTTAACAGAAAAATTGACCAAAACTAAAATAAATTGTGAACAAGCTTGGCGTAAATTGCGTCCGCAAAATAATTGGCAGGAATTTTTACCCTATCTTGAGGCTAATTTTCTCTTAGTGAAAGAAGTGGCGACAAGGCAAGCTGCTCTCCTAGGCTTGAGCCCCTACGATGCCTTATTAGATGAATATGCTCCCGGCTTTACTATGGCAAGTATCGATCCCATTTTTTCTGAGTTAAAACAAGTGCTCCCCTCTCTGATAGCGACTATCATGGAGAAACAACGTGACTGGCTGTTGCAGTTACCACAGGGTCCATTTCCCATTGAGAAACAAAAGGCAATCGGCTTACTCGTGATGCGCTCTCTGCAATTCGATTTTAATCATGGTCGCTTAGATAGCAGTCATCATCCCTTTTGTAGTGGTATTCCAGAGGATGTGCGTATCACCACGCGTTATACTGAAAATGAATTCATGACTTCTCTCTTAGGAATTTGTCATGAAACAGGCCATGCGCTCTATGAACAAGGTTTACCACCTAAATGGACTTCTCAACCAGTCGGCATGATTCATAGTATGGCTATGCATGAAAGCCAATCTCTACTCATTGAAATGCAAGTCTGTCGTTCTCTCGCTTATTTTGAATTTTTATTGCCCTTGATTCAGCAAACCTTGGGTAAAAACGACGAGGCCTTAACAGCAATTAATTTATATCATTTGATTACTCAGGTTAAACCAAGCTTGATTCGTGTCGATGCAGACGAGGTCACTTATCCCCTTCATGTTATCCTACGCTATGAAATAGAGAAGGGTCTCTTTCAAGGCGATCTCAGCATTTTGGATTTGCCTGCCGCCTGGCATGAAGGTATGCAAAAATATTTGGGTCTATCGACTCGAGATAACTACAAAGATGGGGTTATGCAGGATGTCCACTGGCCTTCTGCTGGTTTTGGTTATTTTCCTGCTTATACCCTCGGCCGTTTAATCGCCGCACAATTTTTTGCAAGCTTTAGTGAGACTCATCCGCATTTTAATGTCGAGCTTAAACAAGGCAATTTCCAAACCTTAATCCACTGGCTGCGAAAACATATTCATGGTTCGGCTTCCTTTTTAACAACAAGTGAGCTCTTAAAGAAAATAACTGGAAAAGAGCTAGAAACAGCACCTTTTATCCATCACCTACATCAACGCTATTTGTAAAGCAGAGAGCTTGATACGGTACAAAAATCATTTTTGTCATTCTGAGCAGCTTAAGCGGCTTGTCATTCTGAGCGAAGCGAAGAATCTGTATCTGCTATAACCAAATAAAGCTGCTAAGACCCTCATAAATCTCAAATTAATGACTATACTTAGTAAAAAGTCTTTATGTTGTTAATTTTAAAAATGCTATTTATTCAATAGCTTATTTTATTGAGTGGTGAGAAGTTGTCATTCCGGCATGTTTTAAGCCGGAATCCAGGACATTTAAAAGCCTGGATGCCAGCTAAAAGCGTGCTGGCATGACAGAGTAAGGGGTTAACCAAATACTTACATTGAGTGGACAATATGGCAGGTAGATTGAACCCACAAGCAGCTTTACCCGAATCGGAGCAAGACCGGCTCGAGGAAAAATTTTACCTACAATTCATAGCGCTATTAGAACAAGCCGAGCAGCAAGAGAAGGCGGGCAAGCCGGCACAAAAAAATATCTTTGATCAATTTGCAGATGAGATGCTGCTCTCTGATTCAAATGAATTGGATGATTTCAAGGCTAATCCGAGGGAAGCGCTTTTAGAGATTCTGAGTAAGCAAGCTCATTATCTTGAGGCGGAACAGCTAATTAAACTCCTCTGCTATTTACAACGCGAAAAAGAAAATATAGATCAGGCTTTTATTCAGCAACTCCTAGCTGTTTTAAAAATGATATTTGCTGAAGAGCAAAGCCTTCAGCAGATCTTCGGTTTCAGTCCGGGCGGTCTTTTTTATGCCTTAGATGAAAAAACACTGCAAGATTTTATGACTACCATTTATACAAAAGAAGCCAGTCCCTCCGCTTGGGATAATTTTAAAACTGAGCTCGGGGAGAAAATCGCTTCCTATAAGGAAAAGCACCCTGAGGATTCTAGGCTTCAACAATTTTTTAGCGCGGTATCACCAAGCGAAGCCAAGGAATCAATCAAGCCGCCAGTCAAGCACAAGGAAGAGGAGAGGCCTATTCATGATACTCCCCTCGATCGCATTTTATTCGCAGCTCAGGATGATTTAGCAAAGCTAGCAGCTAAGCTGGTAGCGGGTTTAAAAGTTGCTAGTTTACATTCAAAGCTCCCCTTAGCAGAACGCATCCAATTAGAAACTCTACTTCAGGCTGAGATCAACACCCCACAGGACATGAAAAATCTTCGCCAAACCTGCGATCAGGCCTATGGGATACTCAAAAATATTTATGTAGATAAGCAAACCGAGCAAAAAAAGTTTCTGCTAGATTTACATCAGGCACTGATAGAACCAGAAGTCATTCGCAGTAAAAAAACGCAAAGCATTGAGCCAAGCTTAGCCCGAAACAGCAGAGCCAATTCTCTCACAGCCCCGATTAGTCATGCCCGTGTTAGTACAGACGCCGGTCCTTATCCGCGTAAGGCGCCTAATAGCCAGAAACTCACTTTTAACGAACAAGGGGCTAAGCCACTCACCACTGAAATAAATGTACACATCGACAGCAACAGTCAACCGCAGGCTAATATTACTAAAATTCCTGAGTCCATTAATACAATTGATATTTTAACGAAAGGTATAGATACACTCAAAATTATCTATCCAGAGCTCGAGCAAGTACCGACAAACATGATCAATGAAATCTTAAAAACAAGCTTGAAAGCAATGCGTGAGCAGGGAGAAATTAATGCGGCTGGTTTGCTTGAGGCTTTCGGAAAAATTTTTCCGACTGCAACTCAAGAACAACAGGCTGATCTGGCAAAAAGCTTAGTCGAGATTTACAAAAAACATATGGAACAGGAATATCATGGCTATCGTTTTCCGAATGATCTTTTTACCAGTATTGCACTCAATCATATTAATAGCTATTACGACTATGTCGGTGAAAAACAACCGGTTATCATTAAAAATGCCTGGGATCCACACTATGCGGAAGCTGTGCAATTAGTTTGCGCGATGAAAGGCTATCCTTGTGAAAATGAATCGAAATGGAAGATCCCTGAACCGACAGCAGCTCAAGTAGCAGCCTTTACCAATTATTATAATAAGCGTTTTGAAAAAACGCAGATTGAAACACCAGCAAAGGTTTTAAATCTTGTGTTTTTAGGAACGGCACACCATTCTGCCAATACAGCCAGTGTCTTAACACAGCTTTATGATTCCGTACAAACCAATGATCCTAATCAGTTTCGCTACCTCATTCAAGGACCTGCTGGAGTTGCGCATAATAAAGAAAAAGCTAAAGAACATCCTATGCTTGGAACCTATGATGTGGGTGGGATTGAAATCGGTAAAAATAATGAGATTAAAGTTCAAAAAAATAAACGTCCTTTCTTTGCACGAACAAGCAAAGTAGGTGCTGCCTTAGCTGGAAAAGGATGTAAGGATGGGATTAAAGAAGCTGTTAAAGTGGTAGACGCTCTGATTCAAGCGGGGAATGAACCGCTTATTCTCAATATGTATGGCTTCAGCCGAGGAGCTGATACCATCTTACGCATTGCCAATGTCTTGAATAATCGCTATGAAAAAGAAGTGGTTAAAGTAAATATCCTTGCAATTGATCCTGTTCCTGGTACAGGTAGACGACGTTCCAAAAAAGCACGTTTGATACCTGCCAATGTAGGCGAATATAAATCCATCTTAATGGAAGATGAGACCAGATCTATTTTGGAGCCCATGGATAAAAGGCGCTTGTTAGTCGATGATCCTGATCACACAAAAGTGAGTTGGCAACTGTATGGCGGCAAGCATTCTGCAGCAACCAAATTTCGTGCTGATCCCAGCAAACCGGAATTGAAAAAAAATCGTGTCAATCATAGCGCAAAATTACTGTATGATGACATCCATCGTTTTGCAGCGCGCTGTGGTACCAAAACGGAACAACTGCCTTATTTAGTACAAGCGAAGAAAAATAAAAGTATAGTACGTAAAATCCTTGGTCTTCGCGCTCGGAAGGTAAAAAAGAAAAAAAGAAGGCAGGGTGTAGCCCTGTCTCATTACTTAACAGATAAAGAACGCTTATTGCTCTACGCGCAAATGTGCAATAACCGAAGACATTATAAAAAATCACGTTTAGCAGTCGTTGGGCAAGAACGCGAATTTGTCAGTCGAAAATATGATTATCTCTTGCATGGGCATCAATTTTTTTGTGATGAGGATCATCAAAAATTATTTAGACAATTTTACCCCTGTTATTTTGATAAATTTTTTCAAAAAGGGGTCGAAGGAAAAAATAATAAATATTCAGCGGAAGATTTAGAAAAAGAAATTCTGCAGATCAACACTCAGCCAGAACTCAAGCAAATGCTGAGTGAGGCTGGATACTTGATTCGGGTTGAAACAGCACTGGCAGCAGAACCCACGGGTATCCCCCTAAGTGTAGACGAGGTTTCCTTAGGATATAATGGACAAAAACAAAGTGAATTAAGCCACTTGTGGCATGGGATACAGATGATTGCGAATCAAGTTGCAGTCGGCAATGACAGCAGCATCAATAAAAAATTTGCTAAAAATCTCAGTCAAGCGGTTCTCAATATCCTTGAGGATACAGATGAAACCCTGACTAAAGAAGAAAGAATGAAGCAGATTCAATTGCTCATTGTCGAAACGATAGGAAAATATTTAAAAGCGGGTGGTTCACAGCAAGACTATGTTTATAAGTTAGCTGGTCTGATCAAGAGTAATGTAAAGGTTTATCATGATGTAACTGAAAATTTATTGCTCGAGTATGAAAATAATCTTAAAAAATCAGGCGATAAAGAAATTGTCCAAGCCTATCGACACAAAATTAATGCTATTATGCATGATAACATGCCGGATATTCAAAAAATACAGCAGATCAAAGATGCTATGCAAGAATTGCAAACACAATTAAGTGGTTCTTTAAAAAAAACGCCGCTTATTAAAAAATATAAGGCCTTTATTTATTTTCAAGATAAAAACCCGAACATTGCGGAAAAATTAAATAAGCGACTTCAGCGTGAGGTTAAGCTCTTAGAAACTTTCAAAAAACCTCCCCAAACATTGGAAATAGCAAACCTAGTCCGCAACACCTTAAGACAATTAAATCAACTTGGCTTGGGTAATGATAAAGAAACGCTGAATCGTATTTTAAATCTGGCTATTACGGCTTCTGCAGATCTGAAGCTCGGTAAAAATAGAGTTGATGATGCGCTCCGTAAAGCAATTATCGAAATTGTCACCGCACCGACTTTGCCTAAAACAGCAGAACAACAGTTGCAATTAGACAGCATCTTCAATGAGTATAAAAACAGCTTAGATCTTATGGTAGGGGCTTCTCAAAAACAAGCTCGGGAAGAGACTAGTGCTACTCCTCAAGACCAAGAACCGCTCTCTCAACAAGCAGTGGCCGCAGCAGATGAAGCTCCTCGCAGAAGAAGTATTTGAAGGGACTGTCATCCTGATTTTCTTAGGATGACAGCACCTCATTCAGGATAACAGCATCATTTCGCTCCGCTTTATCATGAACGTGGCTGATTAATATTTCCCAGCCTAGAATCCCTAGACTACCAACCATCAAACCAAGCACAAGACTACAGCAAATCACAAAAAGCCAACTGGGACGAAAGGGTCTCTCTGCAAAGGTAGCAGGCGATAGAATAGCAATATCACTGACAATCCCTGCAGTAATGACCTGCTGCTCATGGATTTTATTGAGTAAACTGGTATATAAATTATTTTTAATACTCACTTCGCGTTGCAAATGAGCTGCAATTTGATCCGCTGAGGGTAGTTTTTTTATTTGCTCCAAAATTTCTTGACGCTGTGTATTGAGCTCACGAATTTTTTGATTGAGAGAAATCACAAAGGGATGATGTTCCGTATATTGCTGGAATAAATCCATTTTTTTAAGACGAGCTGTTTCTAGTTGTTTATCAATATCCGATAAATGTGTTAATAAATACTCGATTTCAAGCTTCAAATCAATTTTTCCGCTTTTCGTACGATAGGTATTTAATTGAACTTCTGCTGTTTTTAAAGCGGCTTCTGCAAGGGGAAGCTGTTGGTATAAAAATTCCAGCGTCTTTTTAGCCTCGGAAGATTTACGTTCTGTATCTTTCAGTTGAGTAAAATAAGCAATTTTATTAATTAATTGAATCAGCTGTTTCGGATTATCTCCCTTGATCATTAATTGTAAAATACCTGCTTTTTTAATGCTCCCTTCGCTAGAGTTACTGAGATCAGTTACCACTAAATGAGAGCGTATTTTTTTAAGCACTTCAGCGGTGGATAGTTTTCCCTGATCCAGGCCTAAGGCATGAATAACGGGTTCTAAAATAAATTTAGAATAAATGAGGGCGACCTGTAGAGAGATCGGCTCCTCATTCACTGTCTCTGCACTGTGCATGCCATGATTAGCCAAGTTACCTAAACTATTTTCTATCTTATGATGCACCTCTAAGAGAACCGTTGCTTGATAGCTCGCCGGCTTAATGAGCATATAGCTTAAAGAGAGCAGAAGACTCAGAAAACTGAATCCCAGCAGTCGCCATTTCTTTTCAACTAAGGTGTGGAAGAGAACGCGCAAATCAAGCTCATTTTTTTCTAGCTTGAGCATCGGCGAGGCTGCCATAGAGATCCTTGCTTAATTTGTATCAATAATCGCCTTAGTGTACCAAATTGTTTGGATAGAGGGTAAGAGTTGATTAATCACTCTATTCCAACGAGTGGCTGCTGCTGAGGAAACATATAATACATCGCCGGGTTGTAAATGAAAATGTTCAGCTAATAATAAAGCTTCCGGCGTTTTGGCATTCAGCCAATAGACCTCAGGACGCTCTATACGGCCTCGAATTACATAAATATGCGAGGGATCAGCAGCATTGGGGTCAAGACCGCCTGTTAAGACCAGCGCATCGGTAATCGAAAGCGGTTGATCATTAATCGGGATAAACCCCGGTTTCAAGACCTCGCCGACCACATAGACTTTACGCCCTCTAAAATCGACCACCCGCACATTCAGTTGTGGATTTTTCAGATAGCGTTTTAATCTTTGTGTAAGCTCGCGACGAACCTCATCTACAGTTTTATTAGCAACCTTTATACTGCCAACTAAAGGAAAATAGATTCTTCCTGTCGAATTGACTAAATATCCTTCCTGACCTGCCGCACCCTGTGTACTCGGCGCATTACTTTGATTGAGGGCTAGCCCCTTGGGAGAGAGTTCTGCATGCTGCCACACACTCACATTTAAAACATCGGCAGGTGCAATATGATAAGTATAATTTGAAATACGCTGATCATGGATTAAAGCCGGCGTGATTGGAATTAAAGTGGGCACAATCTGTGGATGGGAAGGCGGTACCAGCTTTCTCATGCTAGAGGTATTGGGGTTTTCTAAACCTGGCATGATCGTGCAACTCGACAACAGGCCGAGCACCAAGACAAGCTTGGCTTGAAGCAAAATACAAGCCCAGCCTCTCCCTTTCGGTCTTACCGAAGCTTGTCTCTGGAACCCACTGATTTCAATAGACGAGCTTAACTGATGCAATAGTTGAACCGACATAATTCCATTCCAGCCGCCCAAAGCAGCTTAAGTGACAACAGGCTCGAGTACCTGATAATTTTCTTGGTCCTGTGGCGAGCGAGGGTAGCTGTCTTGCTTATTGGTATATTCTGGAACTAATTCACATAACAAAGCAAACAACCGGGCTTCCTCATTTTTTTGATAGGCTATTTCAAGTTCCTCATGGATTCTTTGAAGCTTTTCCCAATCATAGAGTCTCACTTTTGCCCGTTTAATTTTAGGATGCGCCGTTTCATCAATTAATTCATTCTGATGAAATAATTCCTCATGCAGCTTCTCACCTGGCCGGAGTCCAATATATTGGATTTGAATATCTTTGCCTACTATTTTTCCTGATAATTTGATCATTTGTTCAGCTAAATAACGAATTTTAATAGGCTGACCCATATCAAGAACAAAAATATCCCCATCTTGATACATCGTTGCAGCTTGTAAAATAAGCTGACTGGCTTCCGGAATCGTCATAAAATAACGTGAAATATCCTGATGGGTAACGGTTAAAGGCCCGCCATTTAATAATTGCTTTCGAAATAAGGGAATAACACTCCCCGTAGACTCAAGAACATTACCGAAACGAACAGTAATAAATTGCGTTTCCGAATGACGATTATAATTCTGACAAAAGACCTCGCAGGCTCGCTTAGTTGCACCCATAATATTCGTTGGATTGACTGCCTTGTCCGTCGATATTAAAACAAAGGTTTTCACCTGAAACTGAGAAGAAAGCTCGGCCACATATTGGGTGCCGATAATATTATTATAAATAGCCACCCGCAGATGATTTTCTAAGAGAGGAACATGCTTATAAGCTGCCACATGAAAAATAAGCTCGGGTTGATATTTTTGAAAAATCTTAGTTAATTCGGTTTTGTCCGTTACACTGCAAAGATGGGAATAAATGGGAGCATGTGGAAATTTTTTACGTAATTGCAGGTCGATTTTATATAGATTATATTCATTATTATCAACAATAATTAAGGCTTTGGGGCGTAGCTGAGAAATTTGGCGGCAGAGTTCAGAACCAATTGAACCGCCCCCGCCTGTGACCAAAATACTACGGTCAACGATAGAATGATCGATCGCCTTCCAATTTAAGCGAATTTGTTCGCGTCCTAGTAAGTCCTCAATCAAAACCTCTCGCAAAAAATTGATCCGGGCTGTTCCATCAGCGATATCTTTAATATTTGGCAAGGTTCGAAAAGCCACCTTGGATTGTTCACAATAATTTACGATCTGACGCATTTGTGTCGAATCAGCAGAAGGAATCGCAATGAGAATGAGTTCTACCTTCAATTGACTACAAATTTTTGCGATGTCCTGACAATTCCCTAAAACACGAACACCTTGAACCTCACAGCCTTGCCGCCTCCTGTCATCATCAATGAGACCAATGGGCAGAAATTTTTTATTCAGTGGCGTACGACGTAGATCTCGTATAATCCCTTCTCCGGCACTGCCTGCGCCAATGACTAAAATACGTTTCCCCTGTCCCCATAAATGGCGATAATCACGAAACCAGCGATACAAGAGTCGGGGACCGGCTAAAAAGGGAAGGAGAAGTAGGCCATAAGCAAAATACATTTTGCTAGAAAAAGGCAGGTCCTGTAATTGGGTCAATACGAAGAGTAGACTCATACTAAAAAAGATAGCGCGCAGAATACGCATTAAATCAGGTATTGAGGCAAAACGCCACACGCCTCGGTACAGTCCACAGCTAAAATAAATAAAACATTGAAGAAACAAAATACGAATGAACATCAGCCAATCGATTTTTAAAAAAATACTATTCGAAAGCCATGTGGCGCCGAGGAGGGCAAGGCCTGTCAGCAAAAGATCTGAAATAAAAGCAATGCAGCGCTTACTCCATTTATTCAGGGCATCAATGCTTAATTTCATTTCTACTCCTTCCTTGAATTTAAAATAATGAATCAGGCTTTCAATAGGCAAGTGGCAGATTAATCGTTTTATGATCACGAGCAGAAAGATAGGCAGCGATAATAATTTCTAAGGAGCGCAAACCCGCACGTCCATCAATATCCGCCTGCGCTTCGCCTCGCAAGGTTTTGGCCACATTCTCATAATAAAGCTTGTGACCAGAAGAAAGTTGCTGTTGATTGATTTCTTGAATCGTTTTATCTACGGACTGCGCTTCCTGAAACTCCCAATGATCAATTCGATTGGCAGCTAGTCCTCCTATTTTGACACTGCCTTTTTCACCTAAAATAGTGAGAGAAGCTTCCAAATTTTTGGGGTAGGTTAAGAGGGTCACATTCATTGAACCAAGTGCACCGGAGCGCCACCGTAAATTGAGTATACCCGTATCTTCTGCTTCTATATTCATAGCCAAGGTTGACATCATCGCTTGCACAGTTTGTACAGGTCCAATTAACCAATCGAGTAAATCAACATAATGGCTTGCTTGATTCATGAAAGCCCCGCCATCAAATTCCCAGGTACCACGCCATTTCGCTTGGTCATAATAACTTTGCGGACGGGTCCAAAAAACATTCAGATTGACTAAGTAAATGCGCCCAAAACGATTGCTGTTGAGTGCTTGCTTCAGTGCTTGCAAAGCGGGTTGATATCGATTTTGCTTTACAACAAACAGTTTGACTCCTGCCTGATCGCAGGCTTTTACCATAGCAACCCCATCCGACCAACGGGTGGCCATCGGTTTTTCGGTGATCACATGTTTACGACCTTCTGCAATAAGCAGCGCCTGTTCTGCATGCAGACCACTCGGTGAGCATAAGGTAACGAGATCCAAGTCTGGCTTAGCAGCGAGCAGGGTTTCCACATTCTGAAAACCATCGACCTGCAGAGTAGCAGCCGCTTGATTTAGATTTTCTTCATGAGAATCACAAACAGCTTGTATTTCAAATTGTGAATCAAGCTCTTGAAGCGCCTTAAAATGAGCACTGGCAATCCTACCGCAGCCAACAAGACCAATACGAAGTTTGCGGTCCTTTATTTCCATATTCTACCTCTCTTTTAAGCCTTCACGACTTTAGGATCAGTTGTCTGATAAACACCGCGAGTATCAATAATTAACTTCGCATGCGTTTTAATAAAATTAAAATCAAATAAATCATGTGCTGTTGTAATCACCACTGCATCTTGTTCAGCTAGATTGTTTTCTGTTAAAGCAAGGCTTTTTAAATCAAAAAAATGTTCGCGCATCTTCGGAAACTGCGGCAGATGCGGATCAGAGTAATTGACAATAGCATTTTTTTTAACCAAGTGTTCCATTACAGTGACAGCCGGTGATTCTCGCGCATCTCCTACGTTTTTTTTGTAAGTCACGCCCAACACGAGGACCTTACTGTTTTTTATCGCCTTACCTTGATTATTCAGCGCATCAACAACCTTATGTACGACCCACTGTGGCATGGCACTATTGATTTCACCAGCAAGCTCAATAAAGCGAGTATGAATACCGTATTCATGTGCTTTCCAGGTCAGATAAAAAGGATCGATAGGAATACAATGGCCGCCAATACCCGGACCAGGATAGTAGGGAACAAAACCAAAGGGTTTTGAGGCTGCTGCATGAATTACTTCATAAATATCAATACCCATTTTATCTGTCAGCATTTTAATTTCATTGACCAAGCCAATATTCACAGCACGATGTATATTTTCTAAGAGTTTAGTCATCTCCGCTGTTCGTGTGGAGCTCACGGGAAAAACGGTAGTGATTTGTTGATAAAGCGCCAATCCGACTTCTAAACAGTCTGGGGTCAGACCGCCACAAATACGAGGAATATTGCTAGTAGAGAACTCTGCATTACCGGGATCTTCTCGTTCAGGTGAGTATACTAAAAAGAGTTCACTACCCACTTGCAAGCCAGTTGACTCCAAACGAGGCTTCAGTTCTTCATCAGTTGTTCCAGGATAGGTGGTACTCTCTAAAGAAATCACCTGTCCAGCATGAATAAAGGGGAGCATAGCCTCTACCGTATTAAGCACATAACTCAGATCAGGCTCACGTTGTTTACTTAAAGGAGTTGGCAAACAAAGGATAATAGCATCGGCCTTGCTTAATTCTTGAAAATTAGGCGTGGCAAAAAACCCCGAGGCAAGTGCATTTTTTATCTTATTTTGATCGATATGGTCAATGTAGGTTTCGCCTTTTTTTAACTTAGCAATTTTTTCAAGATCACGATCCACTCCTAAGACTGAGAAGCCCACTTCTGAAAAACGAATAGCGAGCGGTAGGCCCACATAGCCTAGACCAATAATGGCGATAAGAGCTTGGCGCTTATTTAATTTATCTATTAGATTTTTCTTCAGCACAGAGTCATCCTTGTTAAAATGAGTGTCCTTCATAAGCCATTCATCTTGAGCCTAGCGAAAGGTTTTTGCAATTCTAAAAAAACCTAGTACTCCAGATGAGAGGACTACCAATATAAATAGCGTTTGATAAAGATTGTAATCTTGATGTTTATAATTTATAAACAAGAGTCAATTAAACTAAGAAGACTAACTCTTGTCAATCTTCAAAAGAATTTTTGATTTTAGCCTAGCCAGTATTTTACTTATACTGCTTGCTCCGCTTTTTTTATTATTGTACTGTCTTGTCCGCTTTTATCTAGGCCAACCGGTTTTCTTTAAGCAGAAACGTCCCGGCCTACATGAAAAACCTTTTTATCTCTTGAAGTTTCGCACCATGCTGAATCAGTTTGATCAGGAGGGTCAAGCGCTACCCGACGAAAAAAGACTGACCCCTTTTGGTTCCTTACTACGAAGTCTCAGCCTCGATGAACTCCCTGAGCTTTTGAATATCTTAAAAGGTGAGATGAGTTTCGTTGGGCCTCGTCCTTTATTAATGGAATATCTTCCCTATTATTCACCTGAGCAAAAACAAAGACACAGCCTCAAACCAGGCATGACTGGCTGGGCTCAAATTAACGGTAGAAATACACTTTCTTGGAAAGAAAAATTTGAGCTTGATCTGTTTTATGTAAATCACTATTCTTTTGTCTTCGATTGTAAAATTATTTTTTTAACACTCATTAAGATTATCAAACGAGAAGGCATTCATGCGCTTGGACAAGCAACCATGACCCGCTTTGATCTCGAAGAAGAAAAACATCGCGCAACACTGTCTGATTTCAAAACTTAAGAGGTCAAGGACAACAAATATGAAGATATATGGAATTGTGGGAGCAGGAGGTTTTGGTCGCGAAGTCCTGCCTTTAGTAGAAGCTTTTTTAAAAACGACAGGTCAAAGGGAAGCAAAGCTTTTCTTTGTGCAAGAAGAGCAAGCGCCTGCCTTACTTGTGAATGATTATCCTGTTCTTAGCATGCAGGAATTTTTTTCTTATCCTGCAGAAAACAAATATTTCAATATTGCTATTGCTAATGGTGAAATCCGAAAACGAATCGCAGAACAGCTGCTCGCTAAAGGTGCTGAAGCCTTTCGTATTACTGCCCTAAATAGTATTGAATTAGGACCCAACCACATTGGAGAAGGAGCAATTCTCTGTCCTTTTACAACGATTACAGCGAATGCAAGAATTGGACGTTTTTTCCATGCCAATATTTATTCCTATGTAGCTCATGATTGTATCATTGGAGATTATGTAACCTTTGCGCCGAATGTGCATTGTAATGGCAATGTCCACATTGAAGATCAGGTTTATGTCGGAACGGGTGTCGTCATTCGAGAAGGAAGTCCACAAAAACCACTACTTATCGGTAAAGGTGCTATTTTAGGAATGGGTGCTGTCATTACTAAAAATGTTCCTCCCTTTGAAACTGTTGTTGGTAATCCTGCTCGTCCGATGAAAGCAAAGGAAAGCACGCGTTTAACAGCCTAGGGGAAGCCATGACGATTAAAACCAGCGGTTGGCCTGTTCATGAAGAGGATGAACGCGAAGCAGTTAACCAAGTCCTAGCCTCAGGTTGTACGAATTACTGGACAGGGTCGGAAGGTCGAGAATTCGAAAAAGAGTATGCGGCTTTTACTCAAACCACTTATGCGGTCGCACTCATGAATGGTACGGTTGCCCTAGAAGCAGCCCTCTATGCGCTTGGCCTGGGGCCAGGCGATGAGGTGATCACACCCAGCAGAACTTTTATCGCTTCCGCAAGCTGTGTTGTCATGCGGGGAGCAAGGCCTGTGGTCGCCGATGTGGATTACCATTCTCAAACACTTACCGTCGAGACGATTCAAGCCTGTATTACCCCTCAAACCAAAGCGATTATTGTTGTTCATCTCGCTGGCTGGCCGGCTGATATGCCTCGCATTCTTCAATTAGCCAAGCAATATAACTTAAAAGTGATAGAAGATTGTGCTCAAGCACACGGGGCAAGAATTAACAATCAACCCGTTGGCTCCTTTGGGCATATTGCTGCCTTTTCCTTCTGTCAGGATAAAATTATTACCACCGGCGGAGAAGGGGGCATGATTACTACCAATGATAAAACCCTCTGGGAAAAAGTGTGGTCCTTTAAAGATCATGGAAAAGCTTATGAGAAGGTCTATCAAAAAGCACATCCGCCGGGCTTTCGTTGGCTACACGATTCCTTTGGTACCAATTGGCGCATGACGGAAATGCAAGCTGCTATTGGTCGGGTTCAATTAAAAAAATTGCCGCGGTGGTTGGCTCTTCGCCAAAGAAACGCAGCCATTCTCATCGAGAGCTTTCAAAATCTAGCTGTTTTGCGCCTTCCTCTTCCACCTTCTTACCTTCAACACGCTTATTATAAATTTTATGTTTTTTTGCGCCCGGAAAAACTTAAACCAGACTGGAATAGAGAGCGACTCTTGCAAGAATTACATGCCTGCGGTATTCCCTGTTTTACTGGCAGCTGCAGTGAGATCTATCTCGAACAAGCTTTCCTCAGCCACCAACTTCAACCATCTCAAGCGCTACCTATCACCAAAGAATTAGGAGAAAAGAGTCTCATGTTTCTCGTTCACCCGACCTTAAGCGAAGAGGCGCTTCATCAGATGGCCAAAATAACCAAAGAGCTCTTCGAAAAAGCAAGTCTACCTTAATTTTTTATTAAACAAGGAAAAAATATCTGAACATGTTTTTTAAAATAATAGAAAAAATAATGTGGATCATTTTGATCTACTTCTCACTCTGTTTAACCGGTATAGCAAAGACTCTTGTGCTTCGAGGCCAACAACTCATCGATAAACCAACCGTATATAAAAATGTAAGCCTTGATTTACAAAAGGGCTCCTTTTTAATTACTAATCAGGCCACCTTAGAATTAGACAATACTGAGCTAAAAGGAATTATATCCCCAGACAATCCCTTTCTTTTGAAATTAATCTCCGGCAAGCTCATTCTCAAAAACTCTCATATCAAAGTAGAAGTACAAGATATTCCAGAAAATCCACTCTATCCCTCAAGTTATTATGCACTGACCATTGTCCAAGGGCAGGTTTATTTGCTAGGAAATAGTTTCACCATTGATAAGCCCTATACAGTAGGCTTATTCATCACCACCAACATTCCGACTGATGATTTTGTTATCCAGTATAATAAAGTGTCCTATTTCCACGGTGCTTTTTTCTTAATTCATTCCAATCGAGCGCTTGTTGCGCATAATCAATTCTTTAGGGTCAGTCAAAGTAATATTGTTAGCAAAGATGGCTCGAACAATGTATTGAGACAAAATATCATGCTGCTTTCTGGTAATAATGGTGTGGATATCTTAGATTCCAAGAACATTACACTGAGTGATAATTATATTTTTTCGAGTTCCTGCTATTCCGTATTAATTTTGCGCAGTCAAGATGTTGTGATTGAGCATAATCAAATCACAGGCGGAAAAACCTACGCTATTTATATTGCACCTTCCTTGGGCTTCAAGCCTTCCTACGATAATCATTTAAATCTGCTTTTTGCAAATGATTCGAAGCAAATAAGCAATAGCAAGCTGACTATTATTCATAATTATTTAGCACAAAATCGTTATGGCCTCACAAGCAATCATGTGGATGGTTTAGACGTCCGAAATAATATTTTTATTCAGCATTTTGCGACTGATAATCAAAGAAAATTTTGGACTAATAATGATGTTTTATTAAAAAATACAACGGAGCTACAATGGGCTAATAATCGTTATAAAGAAGCCTTTCCCCAAACCGACACACCGCATGAAAAAACCCTAAAATGGGTCAACTTTCCTTTACATGGTGGAGTGAACTTGTAAGTTGACTATTTTATGTGCTATCTTCTAGTGAAAATAGCTCTCTGCGATATTGAAGGATTTTTAACAATAAAGGAAGCCATGATGAATAACATTAAAATCACAGCCAAAAAACTCTATTGCTTGATACTAGGCTTAACCCTAGTATTAATCTCTAATCTTGCTTTTGCTGCAACTATTGTCATTAGTGGCAACAAAATCATTAAGACAGCAGTCAAATATGATCATGTTACTCTCGATATGAGTAATGGCTCTTTTACCCTGACTAAATCGGGTAAGCTTGAAATAAGCGATTCAATCATCAATATTAGTATCTCTTCCGCTAATCCTTTCTTTGCTTCTTTAGATCAGGGACGTTTAATTCTCAAGAGAAATAGTGTTAATGTTACAGCCAGTGGTATTGTGCAAAACCCCACCTCACCGGCCTTATACAGGCTCATTCAAGTGACGCACGGAACACTTGATCTGGAACAAAATCAATTTGCTGTCAATCAACCTTATTCAATCGGTTTTATCATCACCAATCCGAGTTTCGATACCCAGGGTTTTAAAATCTTAGAGAACAAGATCCGCAATTTTCATGGTGGCATTTATTTATATAATTCCAGCCATGCTGAGGTCGACGATAATAGCTTTGAGAATGTCAGTTTTTCCAATGTACTCAATATCGGATCGATGAATAATTATAAAAGAAATATCTTTTCTTTCCCGGGCAATCTATCTCTCGGCAATGCCATCGATATTATCAATTCCGATACCGCCATTGTGGAAGACAATATTATCTCGAGCAGCTCGAACTATGGCATTTTTATTATGGGCAGTCAGCATCTCTTCATTGAAAATAATAAACTCACGGATGGCTTAAGTTACGGAATTTTCATACAAACACCTGCGCCCATCATCCAGAGTAAGAATAAATATCTCACTCAATTATTAGGAAAATACAAGATGGCAATCTTGCCCAATCAAGACATCTCCATCACTGATAATTATTTTGAACAAAATCGCTATGGTTTAGCCGGAGAAGTCGTGCAGGATCTCACAGTCGACAATAACATTTTCATACAACGCTTCAATGACAGTGCTGCTAGGCAACATTGGACAGACAACAATGTTTTACTTGCTTCTGCAAGCAATCTCACCTGGACCAATAATTCCTACAAAGAAGCTTTTACTCAAGATAATGAAGGAGATAATACTCAAGCTTTGAATATTGTTCCCTTTCCTGCTACCGGGGGCGTTATTTTACCGTAGAAAAGAAGTATTCAATAAAAAATATTTATTCACTCGATTAGGAGAAAACCACATGGACATGTTTTTAAAAGTGGGAACAAGACTAAGAACACAGCTACTTTATTATACTCTCGGTCTTTTTTTAATCTTGCTTGGGCAGTCTTGTTTAGCTCAAACTATTATTATCCCTAAAAATTTAGTTATTTATGAAGATACAACCTATAGTGAGGTGACCCTCGATATGACAGCAGGGTCCATTATTCTAGAAAATAATGCCACCCTCACCATTAAAAAATGTACGATTAATGGAACCTTATCTGAAACCAATCCTGTTTTGTTTAATGTCTCAAGCGGCACCCTCCGTATGAAAGACAATACGGTAACCGTGAACACCTTTAATCTGAATGCGCATCCTGCCACACAATCTTTACAACATGTTATTCAAGTCGCCATGGGTAAGGTGCATTTGAAAAAAAATACCTTTAGTATTGATAAAACCTATACAGCGGGTCTCTTGCTAACAACAGCGAGTATTCCAACCACTGATTTTGTCATTACCAATAATTCCTTCAAAAATTTTCACGGGGTTTTATATCTTCTTGCTTCAGACAATGCGCTGGTCTCGGATAATAACTTTTTCATGAATTCCTATGGCCATATTGTTAGCATCGGCAATCATCTCCAAATTATTCATAATACAATTGCCTTTTCAGGTAATGATCGCCTAGGAAATGCTATAGATATCATCGATTCTGATCAAGCTATCATTAGTAGAAATCTCTTACTCACGCCGACTTGTCACGGTATCTATGTTTTAAATAGCCATCATGTAACTGTTGATAGCAATCGTATCTATGGCGGGATTACTTATGCCATGACTTTCTTAACCTATCCCGAGGTTTTACCACCTAACTATTATCTGTCTAAAACACTGGCTAGCTACAAAATGAAACATCTACTAAGCAGCAATATTGTCGTCACCAATAATTTTATGTCACAAAATAGATTCGGCCTTGCTGCCACTGATGTAGATGGCTTAAATGTCGACAATAATATTTTCATCCAACGTTTTACAGATGCAAATACTAGAAAATTTTGGACGAATAATGCGGTTCTCTTAAGTAATGTCAGCAATGTAAGCTGGACAAATAATATTTACAAAGAAGCCTTCACTCAAAGTACGACCGGTGATAATAGCCAAGCCTTTCATTTTGTTCCCTTTCCGATGACAGGTGGCGTGGTTTTATAAAAGACAGATTTCAATCTTCTTAGCCCTTGAGAGGCCTCGAAAAGGCGCGTATCGAGGGTTTTTTCTTTTCTCTATTATGGCACAGACACATATTTCATCATTAGTCCTTCGAAGACCTGAGAAAGTCGACTCAAATCATGATGTTCCAAAACATAGGCCTTGCCACGTTTCGCCATCATCTGTAATTTATCTTTGCTGGTTTTCGCTAAGTCCTCAATAGCCCTTGCCAAAGCCTCTGGATCAGAGGGAGAAATGCTGATACCCGCCTGTGCTTGTTCAATTGGATTAAAGGGCGTGGATACAGCAAAAATAACCGGCCGTTCCATCGCCAAATAATCAAATAATTTATTAGGACTAATCCCCCAGCGAAATACAGGGGAATCCTTTAGCAGCATTAAAAAAGCATCGGCTTGCTGCAAGATGCCATAAATTTGTTTTTTGGGTACCGAGTCGATAAATTCAAGCATCTGCAGGCCTTCGCGAGCCGCTTGTTCTTTTAAACGTGCTTTTTCAGGACCGTCACCAACTAAGCAAATTCGAATTTTATTACTCAAGCCTTTATTTTGTAAAATGCTAGCCGCTGCCAAAACAGTATCTAGATCATTCGCCAGACCATGAGCACCGGCATGCATCACCGTAAATTTCTCATTGTTTGGAAATCTGAAGGCTTCTTCAGGAATAGCAGAAACATCTACTGAATTTGGCAGCCAGGTAATATTTTCAGCCTTCACACCATGCTGAATAAAATATTCTTTTGCAGAAGGTAATAAACTAATGAGTTGCTCTGCCCTTTTATAAAGCGAGCGCTCTAGCCATTTCATCATGATGATGAGAGGATGCTTATGAGTAAAGCGACCCAGCTCCACTAAACTATCCGGCCAGAGATCCCGAACCTCAAGAATAAAAGGCTTTTTCATTCTTTTCGCTAATAAAGCAGCACCAAAAGCAGCAAAGAGATGAGGACTGGAACCGAGAATAATATCAGGGGGAGTGAGGGATAAAAGTAGCTTATTTCTTAAAACAGCCCGCATAAATACTAGCATATTCCAAAAGCGCGCCAGGGTATTTCCCTTATAGGCGGGAACAGGTAGCCATAGAAAAGGCACCTCATAGCGGGTATCAAGCTCGGCCTTTTTCTTCGAAGTGCTCATAAAAGAATGAGAAAAATGATTAAAGTTGGCAGCAATAATGAGCACTTCATGGCCGCGCTCTTGAAGTTGCCGTGCAAAATTATAATGCCTGGTGCCGCCGGCTGCAGTCGGTGGCAGAGCATAATGATTAATGATCCAAATACGCATACTACCCTCCTAAGCAAAATATTGGGCTATTTGTTCTGCTGCCTCTCCCTGTCCATAAGGATAGTGCTCGCGCAAACCAACTGTCTCTAAGGCCTGCAGGACCTGATCATAAATAAGAGCAGCCTGCGTCGGTTCTACAATACGATTCCATTGTAGCTCGACTGTTTCAAGCCATTCTGTTTCTCCTCTTAGGGTTACACAGGGCACCTGATAAAAAAAGGCTTCCTTTTGTACGCCGCCGGAATCGGTAATAATTAACTTTGCATGCTTTTCTAACATGATCATATCTAAGAAGCCGAGTGGCTCGAGAATAACTAAGTTAGCATTCGCTAATAAGTGAGGATGATACTGTGCGAGTGCCTTTTTAGTACGCGGATGCAATGGCATAAGCAGCTTTATATTTTTCGCTATTTTTTCAAGGGCGGAAAATATAATAAACAGTCTGTGGGGATCATCTGTATTTTCAGCGCGATGAATCGTGGCTAAAATATATTGCTTTGGTTGAGACTGTAATTGATTCAGAATAGAACTGTTTCGAGCAGCCTTTTCTCCATAATAGAGCGCTGCATCATACATCACATCTCCCACTTCCATAATTTTAGCAGCAGAAAGGCCTTCACGCAGCAAATTGGCCGTAGCAGTCTTGGTTGGTGTAAAGAGTAGCTCTGAAAGATGATCAACAACGACTCGATTAATTTCTTCCGGCATCTTACGATTATAAGAACGGAGACCAGCCTCGACATGCGCTAGCGGAATATGTAATTTAGCAGCAGCCAAGCCTCCTGCTAGAGTCGAATTAGTATCGCCATAAATGAGCACCACATCCGGCTTTTCTTCAAGTAGTACTGCTTCGATTGCCGTTAACATCTCCGCAGTTTGCTGACCATGCTTCGTGCTATTGACTTGTAATTGATGCACGATGGGAGGCAGTTCCAATTCTTCAAAAAAAACTGCAGACATATTGTTATCAAAATGCTGGCCAGTATGAACGAGTATTTCTCTTAACTGCGTTTTTTTTTGTAAAGCCCGTGAAACAATAGCGGCTTTCACAAATTGCGGTCTTGCTCCAACAATAGTCATTATTTTTTTCATGCTACCACCTTTTTTAGCCACAGTAAGCTGAGTGCTTCTGCTATAGCACTTTGACGTTTGAGTAAGTGCTGATCCGAAAAAAGCTCTGAGATAGGTTCCGCGCTTGTTAAAAATTCCCGAATACGCGAGTAGCCTTCTTGCAGCTCTTGTCTCAAAGACTCACCTAAACCGGCTTTTAAAAGTGAGCCTAAGGGAAGATCAAAGCCTCGTTTATAGCGAGCTAAGCGGATTTCAGAAGGTAGTTTATTATTCATTATTTCACGCAGCGGCCATTTTCCATAGCCACGCCGCAATTTAAAAACAGCTGGCAAAGCAATCCCTAATTCAAGTAGCTGATGATCTAAGAAGGGTAGGCGACTTTCTACACTATTTCCCATAGCATTACGATCTTCATAACGCAGCAGGGTGGGGAGGCTGGTTTGGGTAACATCTTGTATTTGGCGGCTGCTCATTTTATCTCTACAAAAAACAGTCTGAGATAAAGCAACTTCTGGTAAATGCAAAATATGCTGAAGACCTTTTCCCTGCATAAAACGATGCCGATGTTTCCAATAGCTAGGCAAAGAACGCAGTTCAGCGCCCATAGCCGGAAGTAATTGCAGTAGATATTTGGCCGTCGCAGCATAACGCTTTTCCGCTACAAGCTGTCGAAACCAAAAGAGAAAAAACTTTCGATAGCCCATCAAAGCTTCATCACCACCTTGTCCGCCTAATAATACTTTTATTCCACGAGCCCTCACTTGTTTATAAAGCAAATACTGAGCCACAATACTTAAACTAGAAAAAGGCGCATCTTGTACAGCGAGTGTTTCATCAATACCAGCAATCAACTCTGCTGTCTTCGGCCACACATAATGAATTGGAATTTTTAAAAAACGCGCACAGGCAGCCACCTGTGGTCCTTCGGTTTTTTTATTTTCGGGATGCGCAAAGGAAAAACCCAGCGTATGAGGATGTTGCTTACTGACTAAGGCCGCCACCGAGGAGGAATCCAAACCGCCACTTAAGGAAATAGCCAAGGGCACATCGGAACGGAGACGTAAATGCACGGCTTGTTCAAAACGCTCGGTCAGCTCCTCTAGCAAAAGGGGAAAATTGTGTAAAGAGAGCTGCTGTGCTTTATTTTCTACAGCTTCTTCTAAATGATAATAGGAATGGAGGGATTCAGAAAGATAGCCGTCAACATTCAAGGAGACGCGTAAATAAGAACTAGCTGGTAAAGCTAAAAGACCTTGATAAGCAGTCATCTCGCTCTCATCCTCGTAGACCAGAAATTTAAGGCCTTTTGCGAGATAGTGCAGGTTGGGTTGCAAAGCTAATTTTTTTGCTAAGACTGTAGTAGAAGAAGCAAAGTACAAGCTATTTTTCGTTTTAATATAAAAAAGGGGTCTGACCCCAAAGCGATCGCGCGCTAACCACAGCTCACCTGTCTTCTGATCAAAAAGAGCAAAGGCAAAAGGGCCTTGTAAGCGTGTTAAAGCCTTCATTCCCCAGGCAGCAAAGGAAGTTAAAATCACTTCGGTATCGCTCTCTGTTTTAAAAAGAAATCCTAAATCCTTTAATTCTTTGCGCAGTTCAAGATAATTATATATTTCACCATTATAGGTGATGCAATAACGACCACTGCTATCCCAGAGTGGTTGATTAGCCTGACTAGAAAGATCAATAATACTAAGACGGTTGTGCCCCAACAGAACTTGTGCCTGTCCTCCCTGGATCGACAGCATTTGTTTACAATCAGGTCCGCGCTTCTCTTGACTATCGAGGATAGCCTGAAGCAATTGTTGATCTTTTTCCTGAACTTGCTTAGTCAATATTCCACTAATCCCACACATGAATCCTTCCTTTTCTAAGAGGTTTCTTCCTGAGGCTCATTTGCTTGTAAGGCCAAACCCATAATTAAAAAGAGCATGATATTAAAAGTCAAACTTTTATGAACAGCAAAGAGCTGCCCATAAAAAAATAGACTCGCCAAAAGAGCTGCATAAGCTAAATAATTAGTATTTTGTGTTTCTGAAGCTCGCGTGAGCAGGGTTTTAAAAGTAGTAAAATAAAGCCAGCAACAAGCAAACAAACCAAAAAAGCCGCCATAAACCAGACTATAGAGAGCGAGATTATGGATATAGGTTCGCTCTTCCCCTGATAAAACAGTAAAGCTATTGCCGGCGCCTATGCCAAATAAAATATTGACTATATCAGAATTTGCCCAGTTGCTTAAAGCCGGCAGCCATTCATCATAGATTCTGCCATCACTATAATCTGCACTGCCGGCAGCAGAGGTAAAACGAGCGAATAAGCCCGATTCTATAAGCTGAATTTGCGGGATCATTGACAGTAGAGCAAGGAGGACTAGAAATAGAGGTAAATATAAGCTAAGCTTTTTCACCACAGTTAGCACAGAAAAATGACCTGCCTGCCTTTGCCCATGAATATATAACAGAGCAAAGACCAGCCAGCCAAAAAGAATCGATAAAAAAATCGCTCGCGTTAAGGTTAACATGCCTGCAAATAAACCCAGCATCATTAAAGCAAGAGCAAGTAGTTTCAGGAGCCAATTTTTTTTAGCGCTAGTTTGTGCTTGGAATAATAAAATAAGCGGTAAAATCGGCACAGCTAATAAAAATGGTACCGTGGTTCGTTGATCAAGAATAGTGATTCGCTTCACTAAGACTGCGGTCGTATTGTGAATAGCAGTTGCCTGTCCTCCATATAAATAACTGAGATAGCCAATTTGAATGAGCCCTACACTAATTAGAATAAAACTAAGCGTCTTCGGTCGCATCACTTTTTTCGGTAAAAAGCCGAGCAGCAAGAGAGGAAAAAAATTAAGATAAGGCCCAATGGAGCGGGCAACATTTAAAATGGGTAGGCCTTGTAAAATACCGATGAGCGCAGAGATCAGTAAATAACTGAGATAAAGAATAATAGCCAGAATTAAATTCGCTTCTAGACGATAGAGTTGATAGGTTTTAGCCAAGACCATACTCAAAAAAGCGAGTAGGCAAGGAAGGAAGATTAAAACCAGATCCAGTAATTCAAGACTAAGCGGTGCGGGATTCGCCAGAAAAGAGCTCAGAACCAGTAAAAATAAAACAACAAAAATAATAATATGCACCAGCTAACCTCATTTATATACAATTTTCCTCACTAATTTTAAACGAAAAGCTCGCCACCTGAGCCACAAACGCTGATATTGAGAAAGCCGCTTCTCATGTTCTCTACTCAATTTACTTGAATCTGATAAAAGGCTCAGTACTTTTAAATAATGTATTTCTAAGAGATGATAACGGGGGCTATTCACATTAGGTAAACCCTTATAATAATCGAGATCATAGAGAGACCACCATCCCGTCGAATAATAGGGCAGCATTTTTTCTAAAGAATTGAGTCCTTGCTGCCATAAGTCTTTTAACCATGATTCTTTCAGCCAATACTGGAGTTCCCAAATACTCATTAAGGCAGCCATAAAGCCATTGAGGACCCCACTTGGGGTTTGAGGATATTCCTCATAATAGGGACAGGCTTCCGGGGTAAAAATATGGGAAAAACCACCTGCTGAGGTCGGTTGCAGAAAGAGCATGAGGGCTTTTGTAGCGAGCTCGTAATACTGCTCATTTTTGCTTAAGATGCCTGCACGCAGCATGACCGAGGCTCCACGAGCCTGGGCAAGTGCAGAGGCCCAAGGAGCCTTTGATCCAAACCAATCAAAGTCGTAGGTCCACAGTCCTGTTTTGGTTTGCCGCTTTGCAAAAAAATCAGCGTATTGAAAAAATTGCCTGAGAGCAGCAGCCTCTTGTGTATGTAAATAATGATCGTGCAAACCCAAGGCATACTGGAAGGCGGCTTCCGGATTAATTTGCTGACCGATCGGTTCTGCATAGGGTAGAACAATAATCCCAGACTTATTTTTTAGGGAATAGCTTAATTTTTGACGATAATCAATTAAATAAAAAGGAGAGACCCTCATCTGTCTTTGATAAGCAGATAAATCTGCTTTTGTTTGAAGATAAGGTGGTTCTGGCAAATACCAAAATAAAGCCGTGGAAGGGCGATTTTGTAGACGGGCAAAAAGATAATTATCTGCTAATTGATATAGTTTTCTGAAGTAATCCATTCCCTTACCTCTAGACCGATGCCAATACCTTTGTTAAAAAGGGCTTACGTAAAATTAATAATTGTGAAAAGGGCTTAGCCACATAGCCTAGCCAGATCAGCGCTAAAATAGGATATTTTAGTATGATAGTTAGTATAAAAGCTAAAAAAGCAAAAAATAATTCTGAGAGAGTGAAACGCCATACTAAACTAGACTGCGTGTCCGCATGATTCATTTTAAAATAAATAATCCGTACCACAGTTGATAGATAAAAGCCCAGCGCTAAAATCACTACCAATTGAAACATGGTGGATCCGAAACCGTTGCGCCTAGCCAGCCCCAAGCCTAAAGCAACTAGAACGAGAAAAAAGGAAAAAGAAAGCGAATTTACTATTTTAAAAAGATAATCTTTTGTTTGCCCTTCTTTTTTCCACAGGCCTAATTTAGCTGCAATGTAGGAATCAATTAAAATAAATCGTAGTGCGGAATAAATACGAATAGCTAGTGCATAAGCAGAAAGATAGCCTGCTCCAAAATTAAAGAAAGTTGTTCGGGCCAATACTTGAAATAATTGTTCTCCCATCAAGGTGCTGAAATGTCTAGCACAAGTAAAAACAGCCGAATAAAGTGAAATGCTTTTACTTGGTCTAGTTTCATCGCTTGATTTTGGTAAAAGTAGCAGCAGGATACACTGAACAACAGGAATGAAGGCGGTTAAACTCACTACTGCCTTCACTACCTCAGTAGGCGCTGTCCAATAACAAATAACAATACCCGGAATTAAAATAAAATTCGGTAAAATATTAATGAGCTGTGCAGCTAAGAAAAGATTGGCTCTTTGCTTATAAGTGATGAGGAGGGTAGCCATTAAATTGAGATAGCTTCCCATAATAGTTAGCAGCAAGAGCGGCAGGCTGATTCCTGCTGTCGAAAAAAAAATAATTAAGCCGATGATTACTGAAAAGGGCAGCGCTACAATCGAAACAGCCATGGCTAGGTAAGCTAGCGGTAAAATAGAAAAAAGATTAAGGCAGGATAGGCGAATAGCATCAATCGCAAGACCGACTGTATAAAATAGAGATAAGTAAATTTGTAAGAGATCATTTTTGGAGCTAAACCCGAGCAAATAGACCAGGAGAAATTCTCTGAAGATGCCAAAAAATAAGCTGAGGGAAGACAAAATAACCGCAAGAGGATAGTGATTGGCCCGAGGCTTAATTGTGGAATGAACCTCAGAATTCATCCTACTGCCCTTGCTTGGCAAAACTCAAGAGCCCTGAATAAATTATCACAAATGAAATCTTGCTCTTCCTCGCTTAAATAGGGATGCATCGGTAAACTCAAGACAGCCTGGGAAGCCTGTTCCGCCTGAGTAAAATAAAGAGGATGAGGATGCTTCTCAGCAAAAACAGGCTGCAAATGTAAGGGCAGGGGATAATGAATCATCGTCGGAATTTGTCGTTCTTGGAGATAGGCTTGAATAGCGCTTCGTTCGGGAACTTCTATTGTATATTGCGCATAGACACAGGTATGCTCCGGTAAAACCCTCATCGTTTTAAACTGATTTTTTAATAAGCGATTATAACGCTCGCCAAGCTGTTTTCTTTGCTCAAGCTCTTTATCAAAGACCGCTAATTTGGCAAGTAAGATTGCGGCTTGTAAAGTGTCGAGTCGGCTATTCATGCCGAGTAGAGAATGATAATAACGTTTACTTTGGCCATGCACACGTAACTGCTTCATTTTTAAAGCCAATTCATCCTCATTAGTAAAACAAGCGCCGCCATCGCCATAGCAACCGAGCGGTTTGGTTGGAAAAAAACTCGTACAGCCAATAGTTGAGAGCCCAGCGGATTTTTTGCCGCGATAGCTGGCACCAAAACTTTGGGCAGCATCCTCAATCACAGGCAGCTGATAGTGTTCCGCAATTTGCGAGAGGGCTTCCATGTCAGCAACCTGTCCATAGAGACTGACTGGCATCAGCGCTTTTGTTTTAGCGGTAATTGCTTTTTCAATTTGACGCGTATCGATATTATAAGTATCGCGATCAATATCGACAAAGACGGGCTTCGCACCCAGAAGCGAAATCATTTCTCCGCTGGCAATAAAGGTAAAAGCTGAGGTAATGACCTCATCGCCGGGTTGAATGCCGAGTGCCATGAGCGCAATCATGAGCGCATCGCTACCATTTGCAACCGTGACACAATGTTTTACTCCAACATAGTCAGCCAGTTTTTTTTCTAATTCTATAACCTCTGGCCCGAGAATAAATTGTCCATGCTCGAGTACCTGATGAATATTAGCATCGATTGCTGTTTTTAAGTGTTTATACTGTTCCTGTAGATTGATAAATTGCATGCCCTTATCCTTTAATTGCTATTCCTTTCTTTTATTTGTCATTCTCCGCAAAACAATAGCCCTCTTCCAAAAAATAGGAAAGCTCAGTATGCGGGCAAGTTGTCTTTGCATTTCCCTTCAGAGGCAGATCGAGCTTTTCGCCATATTGACTCATCCAGCCAATTTGTCGCGCCGGCACCCCTACCATGAGTGCATAAGCAGGCACATTTTTATTAACCACTGCACCAGCGCCAATAAAAGCATAGGGACCAATGGTAACCCCACAAACAATCGTGCAATTTGCGCCTAGGGTAGCTCCTTTTTTAACGAGGGTAGGGCGATATTCATGTTTGCGGCTAATCACTGAACGCGGATTATAAACATTAGTGAAAACCATACTGGGACCGCAAAAAACCTCATCTTCTAGCGTGACCTCGTCGTAAATAGAAACATTATTTTGAATTTTGACCTTATTCCCGATAATGACCTTATTTCCGACATAGACATTTTGTCCAAGACTGCAGTCTTCTCCAATCACAGCGCCGCTACAAACATGGGCAAAATGCCACACGGCTGTATTTTTACCGAGGCTTGCCCCCTCATCAACCAGGGCAGAAGGATGAATTTTAAGTTCAGGCGCTATTATTCCTTGTGGGTAGCTTCGACTACTCATGCATTTCTCCTTGATCTTCATTCTTTTTAGTGGGTACTATTGTACTGGATACAGAAGCAGCTGTAAAAATATTCCGCTGTTGTCTTGCGAGTAAAGCAAGCGACTAAAGAACTTTCATTGCTAGCAAAGCGAAGCAACTCATTAGGAACTGCCCTCGCTAGCAGCGCTAGCAAACCACTGAAGAGTTGTCATTGCGAGCAAAGCGGAGCAATCCACAAAGGATGAATAACACACATGACCAGTTTACCGCTTATAGCCCTTCTTCGACCTTGGCTTTTACCACCAGGTATAAATATTTTATTTGCTCTCCTTGGCTTTGGTTTTTATTTCTATCATCGAAGAATAGGTAAAATGCTTCTTTTTCTGAGTTTTTTCAGTCTCTGGTTATTTAGTGCGCCTATTTTTTCTTATCATCTCATTGAAATTTTACAAAATAAATATCCCTCACTGAGCTTGAATTCCCTAGCTACAACACCTCCACATGCTGCTATTGTCGTTTTAGGCGGCGGCAATTTAATCTCAGTTGAATTAGGTTACAAACCTCTGGTTTCAGACACCAGCTTAAAACGAATTCATTATGCTGCGCTTTTACATCAAAAAACAAAACTACCCCTGATCTTATCCGGCGGCAGAGAGGCCGGCGCCAAGCTCAGCGAAGCAGAGGTGATGCTGCAAACACTTCAAGAAAGCTTTCACATTATGACTGCCATGAAAGAAGATCAAAGCAAGAATACCGCTGATGAAAGTAAATTTTTAGCACCGCTTTTAAAGCAACAGGGTTTGAAGGTAATTTATTTAGTCACCAATGCCTGGCACATGCCACGCAGTGTTTATATCTTTCAAAAAGAAGGGATTCAGGTTATTCCCGCGCCAATGGGCTATGAGGTTTATGATCATCGCTATAGTTTATTAAGCTTCATACCCGATATGCAGGCTTTGGCAGCCACCTCGCTTGCCATTCATGAGTTTATTGGTTTGCTGTGGTATCATCTGCGCTATTAGACCTTCTGAAAAGATTCAAGGAGCGTCTTGGCGACGAAGAAGCTCTCTTAAACAAGCTTCCGCGATGCTTCTCTTGTATTTTTCTCATCCACCAAATCTTCAAACTGTTTTGTGTTTGGATTAAAACATTGTAAAATGCCCTCGGTTAAATCAAAACGCCAAGCATGTAAATGGAGCAAGCCGGCATCCACTTTTTCTTTAATCCAGGGAAAGGTCAATAGATTCTTATAAGAAATAGACAGAGAATGTTCCTCGCAAACCTGAGCCTGCTTTTCTAGCGGTTGATCGCAAGCTTGGGTGAGTGCTTTTTCTTTTGCTTCTTTTGCAATACTCATCCAACTGCTAATAAAGTTACTATGTCCCGCAGCTGTTTTTCCATCTTTTAGCAAGCTTAGTATACCACCACAATGACTATGGCCGAGAACAATAATATTTTGTACCTTCAAACCTTGCACGGCAAATTCTAAGGCGGCGCTGGTTCCATGGTGTTTCCGATCATCATCGCAGGGCGGAACGAGATTAGCTACATTTCGCACCACAAAAAGCTGACCGGGGGCACTATTTAAAATGATTGAGGGATCGACTCGAGAATCACTACAAGCCACCACCATGGTTTTCGGTTGTTGACCTTCTTTCACGAGACCTTGATAGATGTAGAGATAATGTGAATTATTAAAATAATTAGTACGAAATTGTTCATAACCATGAATGAGTCGCTTAATTTCTGGCGTATGCTTGGTATACAAGCGATTTTTTATAGGTTGTTTCATGATAAAAGCTAAGGGTACCTTGAAAAACTGGTATCTTCGATTATAAAACATTTTCTGAGCTTACCCTAGTAAATTAGTAAGCATTCACGAATACTTGATTTTACAGAAAAAAGCTAGCTCTAAAATAGATCTTAGTATCCTAAAAATAACTTTCGGAGATCCTTGGGTCCCAGTACTCTGCTGAGTTCAGAGAAAATAACATAAATTAAGAAAAGAAAGATAATCCAAATTTGAACCCCCCAAAATCGAGGGTAGGCTAATTCCTGCAGCAATTGCTGAAAGGCTAGTCCGAAACTTTTAGCCTCGCGCCATCTTCGCAATAAAAAATCCAAGAGCTGTGCCAGTAAGACAAAAAAGCTATAGACGAGTAATTTCCAACTAATATTATAGACCAGTGCTTTATTCGGAAAAAGATTAATAAAGGGCAGACTGCGCACAATAATAATCACCTTAGCTGCGATCAAGGCACCGAGTGTAGCGCCAAAATAACTCGTATATTTAACGCGATCACCCAGCATTAACACACAACTGAAGTGCAAAATATTAAAAGCAAGGCCAAAGAAGATAAGCGCCGGTAAAACAGTATAAATTTCATGTTCAACCCAGCGGATGAGCTTTGGCATAAGCATAGGCCTCCTAATCAGCTTTTCTCAAGAAACAGCCAGCTAGAGCTAATAATAAGGCAAAGGCCCGGAAGTAGTCGATAAGGGTTATTGATCGACCACTGTCACATCTTCTGCTTGCAGACCTTTCTGGCCTTTAGTAACGGTAAATTCTACGCGTTGCCCCTCTTCCAAAGAACGATAGCCTTCGCCAGAAATAGCGCGAAAATGAACAAAGACATCGCCGCCTTGATCACGTTGAATAAAACCAAACCCTTTACTATTGTTGAACCATTTAACGGTTCCTTTTTCACGTGCTGACATAAGTACTCACCTTCTGTAAAAAATTAAATCTCAGAAATAATTTATCATATATTTTATAATCTGTAAGCGAGGGATCGCTTGCTCTCCACCTCAGTTGAGGCAAGATTTGAACTATCAAGCGGTAAGTTATGCATATTTTGTCTAAATAAACCACCTTGGGAGGGTGAGGAAGAACTTCTTTCACGGGGTGAACGCCACAACTGTAGCCGTGGTCGATCGCCTGGCTCAGCTTTTGCTTCCATTGTTTGCATTTCAATTCCACTTTCGCGTTGTATTGACAGATTTTTACCTGCCCGGAGCCAATTATAAAATCTCGCTGCACATAGACCTACTAAGATTAAACTGCCC
This sequence comes from uncultured Coxiellaceae bacterium, assembly GCA_964466595.1. GTDB lineage: Bacteria > Pseudomonadota > Gammaproteobacteria > DSM-16500 > DSM-16500 > JABDGC01. The sequence continues at coordinate 64,802 of CAYXNR010000001.1, forward strand.
ACATTGGATACCAGCGCCAAAAAAGGGACAAGAACAGGGGGAGCAAAAACAATTGCTGAACTACAGATTAAAAGCAGCGAGAGACCTATTAAAACACTGACATGCAATTGGCGTGCTTTTTTCAAATTAAGATAATGCTGATAAGCCTCTACCTGTCTTTCATTGCTCGTCTCAGGCTGTTCCAGTAGCAGCAGATATTTATTATAAGCCTGCCTTTCAGGCCAGTGATAATCAAAAAAACTAACACAGCTCAAGCCGCTCAAAGCGGAAACCCAAGCCAGGGTGATACCAACAGGAGAGGCGGTCAAAACCCCGCTAAATAAAATAATGGCCCAGACAAAGCAGGCAAAACTCAGCACACTGCCCACAGTTTGCCAGGGATGGGTTGGGCCAGTGGCTTCTTCTTCGAATTGAATATTTAAACATTTTCTACAGATCAGTTTTGTAAACTGCATCATAGCGCGAAAAAAATAAATGAGCGGGTCCATGAAGATAGCTAAATATCCCAAAGGCGTGTTGGCAAGAATAAGAGCAAAGCGAGGAGACCAGCCACGGAGCATTTCGAATAAAATTCCGACATTGGAAGCATCGCCTAAGATCGAAAAAGAGAGGACTACATTTTGCCAGAAGGTATTTCTTCTATTGCCTCGTCTTTCACCTCGTAGCAATCTAGCTTGCATGACAATCGCCCTTATATTTTAATTGGTTTTTTCTTGGCAGAAGCATGGCGTGCTCGTAATTCAATATCAATGTACTGATCAGTAATGGCACTCGAACTATGTCCTGCATCATCTCGCACATGCTCCCGCGGGCGTCTTTTCACATCTTCTGAGATACCGGTATGACGGAGCCAGTGTACTGTTGCAGCCATCATGCTTTCTGCATCTTCAATAAACCCGTCTGCTTGTAAACGCAGAATGGCTCGATCAAAACAAGCTTGGACGATTTTGCGGATATGCCGCGTACCCTGAATAGGGCCCCGACCAAGGGCCTTGGGTAGGAGGGCTGTGGTTTCCCCAGGGGAGGGGAGTGAAGCCAGGCCTAAACTATTTCGGTAGCGTTTGAGTGAGGCAAGCATGGCATCACTTACGCTCACATCCCGTTCTTTATTCCCTTTGCCAACTGTTTTAAACCACCAGTTACGGTCCGTATCCTGATAAAAATGCCCCATTTGAGGCACCCAACGGGTACTAGCAGCTAATTCTGAAATGCGTAAATACATCGCAAAAAGCGCATTCATAATAAAAAGCGTACGCTCATGTAAGTCAGGCTTGTCGCGAGCGCCTTGTTCGGCTGTTTCTAGGATATATGCCCATTGCAATTCGGATAAACGACGAATGGTCTTTTTTCCGTGATACTTCCGTAAAAATTTACTTTTTTGCCGTATTTGGGTGATGGGGTTGCCGAAGGTATATTCTTCTTGTTCGAGATAATTAAAATAGCTACTCAAGATGGCAAAAATAGCTTGTAAGGCACTTTGAGATAAGTTGAAGGCTTTTATCTCAGGAACCGCGCCCTCACGATAAGCTTTTTTACTGAGGGTGACGACGAAGGGTCGCCAGTCGGGATTAGCGCTACGTAACCCCTCTTTATCAATAAAACGAGTAGCCTGTTTCAGGCCAATCCATTTAAGGGGGGGGCTTTGACAAAATTCTAGAAAGGCTTCTATATCACGACGACCTAAGTTTTTTAGAGTTTTTTTATGAATGAACCAAGACCATTGCAAGAGTCTTTCAATTTCTCGACGATAAGCTTTGAAGGTTTCTGTACTGCCACGATAAGCCTGTAAAAATTGATAGCTGTGTCTATAATCAGACAGCACCTCTTTAAGGGAAAGCTCGGCTGAGAGGCGTGCTTGAATCAGTGCGAGGTGCTCACCTCGCGGCAATTCAAGATATTCAAGCGCATCAAATAGCGGTATCGGGACAGATTCTTCCGCCATATTATTTTTTTATCCTTAAGAGACCGTTCGCAACTGATTTTCTATTTTATCATTGAAAATAGTCAAGTGCTTTATAAATTGATTATTTGAGTTTTTTTGATACAGCAGCAGCCTGATTCTGATCTTTTCTTGCTTCTTGAAGTTTATTTCTATCCCTGTTTTCATGGAAAAAACCAATACTTTTTGGGGCGGCCGCTCGGAGATAGATTTTTCCGGCCTCTTCTGGCGAATGCTGTGACAAATAGCTGTGCATTTCCTGCAGATGTTCTTTTTTCTGTAGGCTTCCTTGTTCTTCTAGCTCTTTTAGTTGCTTATTTTTGTCATAATGCTCTAGGGCAAGCTCACCAAGCTCTTTTGTTAAAGAAGTGAGACCCACTGGAATGGCAATAAGCGGGGCAGCTAGAGCAGTGACAGTACATAGTGCAGTAAAAGCTAGCTGAGCTTGAGTTTCATTATCATTTTTTGCTGCATCCAAAGCCTTTCTGAGAGATTGTTTCAAGAGAACATATTTGTCAGATAAGCTAGTTGCTCTATCTACCTGATAAATATTGTGAACAAGCGAATCCTCAGAATTTGCTGCTGCAGCTGCTTCATCTACAGCTTGTAATTTTTGCTCTGCAAGTCCTTCCATGCCACGACCTGCTACGGATTGCATGCTATTCACAATCGCATCACTATGTTTTAACTTAGCTAAGACATGTGGTGTCGGTATTACATTTCCGACTGGGCTGGTGAGGGCGGCTGCGAATCCTTTTAAAGCGCTGCTAATATAAAGTGCATTTTTTTTATCCTTTAAGTCTTTCATGAGCATAGTATGATGGCTTTCAAATTGCGTGACGCTTTGTTGTAATTGCTTTATTTCATTTTCAATATTTAAATCGTTGGCAAGAGGAGCTAGACTGTTTAGTACCAGCTTTGCATCTTCTGAGTAGAGATGGAGGTCCTCTCTTAATTCCGCCATTCGCATTCGATCAAGCACTCGTCCTAATAATTGGATCCCCTCGGCAAGCGGAGCATTTTTTTCATCTTGAAGACTTGCTTCAAGATTTTTAAAATGATTAACCATCGCTTGAATGTTTTTTATTTCGACCTGTATTTTTTCTTGAAACTCAAGATATTCTTTTTGATCGGGTGATTTTTGAATGATGAGTGCCTTGGTTTCAGCTGCCAGGAGTTCATCAAATAAATTTGCAGACTCTTCATGATCCGGGAAAATATCTCTGCCATTTCGGGCTGCTAGTGCCTTATAAAACTGTCGCGTATCTTCATGACGAGAGGGATGATCATGTTCTGGTCTCATGGCAACGCTGAAATGCGCATAGTATTGAGCCAGTGCTTTGAGGGGATCTTTCTTCTCATTTTTTTTAAAAGCTTTATAAGCTTCTAATACCGTTTGCGGGACAGGAATGGTTTTGTTTCCAATATTGATCACAGAAGGCAGCCAGCCAATAATTTCAAATTTTTGTGCCAATAAAATAGTTTCAAGATAGGCAATCTCTTTTCTTGCCTTATCTAAATCAATATTGCGAGCATTTGCCATGCCAGGTACCTTTATAGCCATTTTTAATTTAATTGGTTATTTTAAGTATAGTTCATATTTTTAAATGGGGCTTAGAGGTAACTTGTTGTTTTTAATTGATTATTTTCAAGAAAAAAGAAGGGCGGAGTTTTTATTACAAGGAAAAATAGCTGTGTGGAGCAATCAATTTATAACTCACCTTAGGCGCCGTCGTCCCCCGCGAAAGCGGGGTCGGTATGGCCGGTAACCTGTATTACCGGCCATTTAGCTTTGAGGCGTCGAAAAGGATCCTTCGAGGTAAAGAAGTTTATTTTTAAAATACGAGCTTGAAATTTTTTAGCATTCACATATGATTTAAAATGCAATCAAACACAGAAGGATCTGAGATGCATTGCCTGATTAAAATCTTCCAAAAATTTCTTTTTTTGTTTTTTGTCACTTGTAACCTTCTGCATGCTGCTCACTCAAACTCTGTTAAACACACTGAATTAAAGATCTCAGGGTATATCGACGGCTCCTATAATAATCTGCAGCGAAATTTTTTTACGAGCGGCAACTTTGATCGTGTTTTTGAAAATGCTCAAAATGGATTTACTTTACAACAGGCCGCGATTACTTTTGCTTATCAACCGACACAAGGTTTGGGCGGATTGATTAATCCAATTATGGGTTATGATGCAAACATTTTTGCGCCCTACGGATTTAAGCCAATTACTGAATTTTCTTCACAAACATTTAGCATTGATGTTCCGCAGGTTTTTTTACAATATGCTAAAAATTCCTTTACTTTCATTGCCGGCCGCTTTGTTGAATTAGCTGGATCCGAAGTACTATTCCCCGTACAGGATACTAATTTTACGCGTTCAATTCTGTTTGGCTATGCTGAACCCTTTACGGTACTGGGGATACGTGGAACTTATGCTGCAAACGATAAGCTGAGTCTTGTCATCGGGATCAATAATGGTTGGGATACAATTCGTGATTGGAGTAGAACCAAAACCTTGGAATTAAGCGGAACTTATACAATGAATTCTTTTTTTTCATTTTCGCCAACTGTTTATAGTGGACAAGAAAGAGCCGTTCCGCAAACGGATACCGGTCCCACAGGATGGCGTACTTTAGTTGATTTGGTGGCGACCTTTAACTTTACTGAGAAATTAAGTTTTATTGCCAATTATGACGGCGGCTGGCAGACGAATGCGGCTTTGCCGAATGGTACAAATAATCGGGCCGTATGGCAGGGCATCGCTGCCTACCTCAATTATACTTTTAATGATAAATGGCTCACCTCTTTGCGAGGAGAATATTTTAATGATCAAGATGGTTTTCGTACCGGTCTGCGGCAAGCTTGGAAAGAAATAACTTTGTCCTTTGGATTTCTTCCTATTAAAAATGCTGAATTACGCGGAGAAGTACGTCACGATTTTTCAAATGTGAATGCCTTCACAAACAATCATGGCCTGCCCGTAAGAAATAACGCTCAATCTTATTCCTTGGAAGCTTTTTATAAGTTTGGATAAAGGAAAAATAGCGCAAAATTCTTTTGTCCTAAAAAACAGCTATTTTATAATTTTTGTTTAATTAATAATTTATTTGTGAGGCTTCTACACTAGGACAAGAGCTTATTGTTAGCTAATCTATTATCATAATAAATGACCCATCTTTTTCTATCATCACTAGGTATTTCTTATGACGATAGATGCCAATCAGTTTTTACAAACTTTCACCGAAGAAAGCCTTGAATTATTAGGTGAGATGGAAGAAGCCTTATTGACCTTCAAAGTAGAATCCCCTGACAGTGAAAAAATTAATTGTATTTTTCGAACGGCCCATTCCCTTAAAAGCGGCAGCAGCGTTGTCGGTTTAAATAACATCAGTGTTTTTGCACATCACTTAGAAGATTTTTTAGAAACGGTTCGCATAGGAAAATATCAACTTACTCCAGAAAATGTTGAATATTTATTGAAATCTGTTGACTGTATTCGTGAAACCTTAAACAGAATAAAAGACAAGCAGCCGGAAGAGCCTCAGTGCTTAGAAAAATTAAATTCATTTTTTCATAACTTATTGAAACAGATTCAGTCTTCTTCTTCCGATAGAGAAGAAAAAAATCCTCAACTGACCGTTTCAAAAGAAGGAAAAAAAAAACTAGCCAAGTCGAAGATTAAAACAACAACCGCAGCTCCTGATCTGACTTCCTCTATTCGAGTAAGAACAGAAAAAATAGATGACTTGATGAACCTTGTCGGTGAATTGACTATTGCGCAATCCATGTTAAGTCAAGTGATGCATCACTTTGATATGAATCAATTAAAAAAATTAATAGATGGATTCGATTATTTGGAACAAAATTCAAGAAAATTGCAAAATAGTATAATGCAAATTCGCATGGTTCCTATTGAAAACATATTCAAACGTTTCCCGCGCACGGTACATGATCTTGCAAATCAATTAGGAAAAAAGATTGAATTAACTATTGTTGGCGAGAATACGGAATTAGATAAAACCGTTATCGAAAAAATAGCTGATCCTTTATTGCATCTCATACGAAATTCAGTTGATCACGGTATTGAAATTCCATCTGTTCGTGAAGAGTTAGGTAAGCCCCCAATTGGTCTCATTCGATTAGAGGCATATCAAGAAGGCGGAAATATTATTATCTGCATTTCGGATGATGGCGCCGGAATAGATGCGGATAAAATTCGGTCTCAGGCCATTGCACGCGGAATAATTACCGAAAATGAAGAATTAACGAATGAAGAAATTATTCGGCTCATTATGCAACCTGGATTTTCTACAGCTGGAAAGGTCACAAATATTTCTGGACGGGGCGTGGGTATGGATGTGGTACAAAAGAATATTATAGATCTTGGAGGGGAGATTGATATTCAAGCTGAAAAAAATATTGGCACGATAATTAAATTACGTTTGCCGCTGACTTTGGCTATCATGGATTGCCAGCTGGTCAAAATTGCTGGACAAATCTACATTTTTCCACTGATCACGATTATTGAAATAATCAGTATTGATCTTACAAAGCTGACCCATATCAATGATAAAGAATTGTACTACTTACAAGAGCAGTATCTGCCCATCATCAGAGTCCATAAAATATTGAATCTTCCTCTTGATACAAATGATCTTAGCAATAAGTTTTTGATTGTTGTTGAAAGAAATAATAAATTTTATGGATTGCTGTGTGATGAAATATTGTCGCAACAACAAATTGTGATTAAAAATATAGAAGATAATTATCAAAGAATTCCTGGGATTGCAGGTGCCACAATTTTATCTGACAGTAGTGCTGCACTGATTATTGATGCAAATGCCATCATTGATCTGGATACAAAAAACCTCATGCCCCAAGTTGAAATAAAAAATGAAAATGAATGGGATGAAAATCAAGAGCAAGAAAATCAGCATGATTTTCGGTTAGACAATTTAGAGAGATATATACAAGTATTAGGATTTATCATCAATAATCATGAATATGGTGTTGATATGCGAGATATCATGGAAATTTGTTTAGCAGACAAAATTACACCTTTACCGAATGTATCACCCTATGTCAGAGGGATGATGAATTTAAGAGGCATGTTAATTCCGATTGTTGATATTTTGGAACGGTTTTCACTTGGAAAACAAAAGGATCAATCGACATTACAAAAATTAATCATTACCTTAGGTATTCAATCCAAAAAAAAACAACGTATTGTTGGCTTCATGGTGGATTCACTTTCTGACACTTACCAAGTGAATGGTAAACAAATTCGAGCTATTCCCGAAACTATTCAACCTGCTGCTCGAAATAATATTCGGGGGTTGGTCCATATCCAAAAAAAAATTATAACTTTACTTCATTTAAACCATTTACTTCCAAATAACGAATGAAAAGGAAGGATATTTATGACTACATTACTTCAACCAGCTGTTCTCTTGATGAATAAACTTAGTTATAAGAAAAAATTGACTTTAATAGGCTTAATTACCGCATTGATAATCACCATTCTCACTTATCAACTGGTCACCCAATCGTTGGCTACTGCACGGTTTACTCAACAAGAATTGTTTGGCGTTTCGTATATTAAGCCCTTAATGACAACCATGAATAATATCCAACAATATCGATCATTAGAAATAAATAATGTTCCAGAAAATTCTCTTACCACTGAAAAAATTATTGGTTTACGTGATCAAATTGATGTAAATATGGAAGCAGTCAATGAGCTTGACAGCAAGTTAGGCTTTTTACTCAAAACCTCGGGAGCCTGGAATGCCATCAAAAATCAATGGGGAACCATAAAAAATCAAGCAAGTAAAAATAAAGCCAATTTTTATGATTTATCTCAATTAATCGGGAATGTGCAGCAGTTAATAGTGACAGCCTGTGATAATTCCTATATTACTTTAGATCCCTATCTCGACACCTATTATCTCGGGGACAGTTATTGCAATAATCTGCCCAATTTATTAGAACAAGCCGCCTTAATCCGGGATATCGGTACGGTAGCGCTCAAACAAAAACAACTACCCAGTGAACAAAGAGAACAATTGGTTGTACTTAAAACTTTGATGAATAATTTTAACAAAACAGCCATGAATTCTGGAATTGATAAAGTTTTGTTGACAACACCACGCTTAGAAGGGTTATTAAAATCATCCAAACAAAGTGTTTATTCATCCACCACTGCCGCAACCAAATTACTAGATAGTAGTTTGCTCGCTAATCAATTCCAGGTGAATTTTAATGAATTTGACCAGGTTTTTTCTTCATTAATTACTTTTGGATATTCATTTGATAAAAATATAGAAGAATCACTCGAGGGGCAATTAAAAAATCATATGCATTCTACTTTGACAAAACTCTATTTAAATATTTCCATTGCCAGTATCATTTTGTTTGCTCTGATCTACTTTTTCTTTGGTATCTATTATTCTATCACTAAAAGCGTTAAAACCTTGGTTGATAGTTCTGCACAGCTTGCCAATGGCGATTTGTCAACCAAAGTTCAACTGGATTCTAATGATGAATTACGAGAAGTTGCAACCAGTTTTAATATCATGCGTGACATGCTAACGAAGATCATTCAAGAATTAGAGAAAATTGTAAAGGGGGCGATGCAAGGAGAGCTGACTAGTCGAATAGACGTGAACAATAAAAAAGGGTTTGCAAAGGAGTTATGTGGCGCCATCAATATCATGTGCGACACCTTTCAATCTTCTATTAATGAAGTAAATTCTATTTTGGATTTGCTTTCAAAAGGGGATTTAACCAATAAAATTACAACCGATTATCAAGGGGCCTTTGGTGAATTAAAATCATATGTGAATATGACAGTAGACAGTTTAGAACGTTTAATTAAGAATATTCAAATTTCTACTGAAACGATTCATCAGGCTGCTAAAGAAATTGCTATTGGTAATAACGATCTGGCAAAAAGGACTGAGCAGCAAGCGGCCTTTCTCGAAGAAACAACCGCCAGCATCGAAGGATTAACGACCACGGTGAAGCAAAATGCTGAAAATGCAAAAGAAGCCAATCAACTAGCACAATCGGCTTCAACGGTTGCTATTAAAGGCGGCGATGCAGTGAATCAAGTCGTTGCAACCATGACAATTATCAATGAGGGATCGCGGAAAGTCGCAGACATTATTAGTGTTATTGACAGCATTGCTTTTCAAACTAATATTTTAGCTTTAAATGCAGCCATTGAAGCAGCTCGAGCGGGTGAGCAAGGCCGTGGTTTTGCAGTTGTTGCAACGGAAGTTCGCAATCTTGCGCAACGCACCTCAGCAGCTGCTAAAGAAATCAATGCGCTGATTAGTCATTCAGTGGAAAATGTAGCGAGCGGAACAAAACTAGCTGATCAAGCTGGCCAAACGATGGATGAAATATTAACTGCTGTTAAGCAAGTTACTTCTATTATGTCTGATATTGCTAGCGCATCGATTGAGCAAAGTAGTGGTATTGAGCAAGTTAGCGAAGCCATTGCGCAAATTGATAAAGTAACCCAACAGAATAATACGCTTGTTGAACAAGCAGCAAAAACTGCAGAATCGATGGAAGCTCAAACCAAAAGCATGGATGAATTAGTCAATTTATTTAAACTGAAAGAAAGTGAACCATTTTTAGTTTCTCACACAAATAAAAAAGAACATGAGCTGGTCACAGAAGGTGGACCGCCAAACATAAAAAATGAAAAGAAGAATATTGATGTGCAATTTAATTATTTAAATAAAAAAAGATCAGATAATTGGGATGAATTTTAACTGAGGAAATTTGTCTATGGCACAAGCAGTTAAAATTAAAATTTCCAGACCTGAGGTCAGGCAGAGTGCTAAAAAAACGCAATTTCTGACATTCATGTTAGGCCGAGATCTGTATGGTATTGATATTTTAAAAGTGCAAGAAATAAAAAGTTTTCCTGACAAAATCGCTTTACTTTCCCATTCACCCGCCCATTTTATTGGTATTGCCCATTTGTATAATGCAATTGTTCCTATTATAGACTTAAGAGCTTATTTTCAAATAGAAAATAAAGAAAACACCCCAAATAAAATGGTTATTATATTGAACTTACAAAATAAATATGTAGGCCTCTCTGTCAGCGGCTTGTTTGATATCGTTGATTTAAGCTCTGATCAAATTAAATCTACACCTGAATTTTGCACGGTTATCAATAAGAACTATATCAATGGCGTTGGAATAATCGGTAAGAATATGCTGCTTCTGTTAGATATTGAAAAATTTCTTTTTAGCGAGGATTTACAACTGTTAGAGAGCGCCTCACTCGAGAAATTGATGTTGGCTGAAGAGGAAAAATAATGAAAGAATTTTTATTTTCGGATGAAAGTTTTACTTATTTTAAAGAGCTAGCCTTAGAGCGTATTGGTATGGTTATTAAAAGTAATAAAAAAGAAACTGTTTACAATCGATTTGTTAAGCGTCTGCGTAGTTTAAACCTTCATTCTTTTGATGAGTATTGCTTGCTGTTACAAGCAAATGAACAAGAAGTATCAATATTTATCAATTTGTTGACCAATATACATACTTCTTTTTTTAGAGAAAATCATCACTTTAACTATCTAGGACAAATTTATTTTCCGTCTATTATTTCTAGTAAAACTAAAATTCGTATTTGGGTATCGAGCTGTTCGACAGGAGAAGAAGCTTATTCAACTGCTATTGTTGCTTATGAAGCCATTCCTGCTATTGAAAATTTTGATATAAAAATATTGGCAACTGATGTTAATACCGAAGCATTACAAACCGCCGAAAAAGGAATTTATGAAAGAAAGAAAATTCAAAGAATGAGTATTGATCGTCAGGAAAAATGGTTTATACCGATTAAGAATACAGACTCTGTGAAAATCAATCCAAAATTAAAGAATTTAGTTTATTTTCATCAGCTCAATTTAATTAAACCCTGGCCCATGCGTGGACTCTTTGATGTTATTTTTTGTCGTAACACGCTTATTTATTTTCCGAGCCATGTTGCTAGAACAATCATGGAAAAATTTTATCACCAATTACAGCCAGGAGGATTTTTAATCCTTGGACATTCTGAAATATTAAACATCAAACAATATTATAATCGTGTTCAAACTTCTATCTATCAAAAATTAATAGTGGATACTAAATATGAAACCCATTAAAGTATTGATTATTGATGATTCAAAGCTTATGCAGCAAATTCTTACTGAGATCCTGTCCTCTGATCCTGAAATACAAGTCATTGGCTGTGCAGGTGATGCTTATATTGCTCGCGATATCATCAAAAAATCTAATCCCGATGTGATCACCTTAGATATTATGATGCCGCATATGGATGGAATTACCTTTCTCAAGAATCTTATGCGTTTGCATCCCATGCCTGTGGTGATGATCTCTTCTCTTACCCAGTCCGGCAACACTTTTTCATTAGAAGCACTTGCTATTGGTGCTATCGATTCTATACACAAGCCTTCTCAGCGTGAATTAGCTAGTAAGGAATATCAGAACAATCTGATCACGGTGATAAAAAATGCTGCTGTAGCAAATGTTCGCCCTTATATTCCACGAAAAATATCTGAGCCTGACCATGTCTATTATCAAAATAAACTATTGGGAAATGTTATTATTACGATTGGCGCTTCGACCGGCGGGATTGAAGCACTTGAAAGTATTTTGGTTGATTTGCCTAAAGTTTTGCCGCCTATTGTTATTACACAACATATCAAAAGAGAATTTTGTAATGCATTTGTTTCGCGTATTAATAAATTGTGCAGCACAACCGTTTGTCTCGGTAAAAATTATGAAGAACTTTTACCCGGACATGCTTACATTGCTCCCGGCGATTCGCATATGGTAATTGATAAACAACATAATCGTTTTTATTGTATGCTAAACAATGGTCCTCCTCTCAACGGACACAAGCCCTCTGTCGATGCTTTATTTTATTCGGTTGCAAAGAAAGCCGGTCCTCATGCGATTGGAATTATTTTAACAGGCATAGGCACAGACGGCTCCGAAGGTCTCAAAGCGATACATGATGCAGGAGGAAAGACTATTGCACAAAATAAGGAATCAAGTGTAGTGTGGGGAATGCCTGGAGCGGCAGTTAAACTGGAAGCTGCGGATTATATTCTTCCCTTAAATAAAATAGCCAAAAAAATTCTTTATATTTTAGATGAAAAAGCTGAATATTTTACTCATCAAAAAATAGAAGTGTAGCACAAAGAGGAAGGTATCGTGAAAATTTTAGTTGTCGATGACATGAAAATTTTTCGAGATATGATTGCTAAGTCTCTTATGGAGTGGGGACACGTGCCAATCCTTGCGAAAAGCGGTAATGAGGCAATCAAAATATTTAATAAAATACGCCCAGATCTAATTATTTTAGATGTAGTGATGAAAGGGATGAGTGGTTTTGAATGCGCCAAACAATTGCGTCTCTTAGCGCCGGATGATTGGATACCCATTATTTTTCTCAGCGGTACAGTTAGCGATAGTGCTATTGAACAAGGCATTAATGCGGGAGGGGATGACTATCTTGCAAAACCTTTTAGTGAGATTACCCTTGCTGCCAAAATTAAGGCAATGGAACGCATCTCAAAGATGCGCCTTCAATTAATTGAAACCACCAAAAATTTAAGTATTTTATCCTCTACGGATACCCTGACAGGTCTTTATAATCGATTACAATTTGATCGAGTTATAAAAGAAAAAATTACCAATGCAAGCCATTACAATACTATTTTTGCTGTTTTATTTATTGACCTAGACAATTTCAAAACAGTAAATGATATTTTTGGCCATCATACGGGTGATCTTTTGCTTCAGGCAATTTCAAAGCGTCTCAATTCTTGTTTGCGAAAAAATGATTTTGTTGCGCGCATGGGCGGAGATGAGTTTGCGGTTATTTTAAGTGAACTTGAATCGCCGGATATTGCTGGTCATATCGCTCACAAAATTCTGAATGTTTTTTCTTCTCCCTTTCAACTGGAGAATAATCTGCTTCATATCAGTGCAAGTATCGGCATTGCCTGCTATCCTTTTGCTGGAACAGACAAAGAATCGCTTGTTCAAAACGCTGATATTGCCATGTATCAAGCCAAATCAAGAGGTCGAAATAATTATAAATATCATACGGATGATCATAATAAAAAGTTCAAAGAAAGAATTATACTAGAAGATGCTTTAAAATTTGCTTTGGAAAAAAATGAATTGTTTATTTTGTATCAGCCTATATTTAATCTCAAAACAAAAAAAATGATTGGTGTAGAGGCTCTCTTGCGATGGATGAATAAGGAATTAGGAATTGTGTCCTCGGATGTGTTTGTTCCAATTGCAGAAGAATGCGGATTAATCAATCCTATTGGGAAATGGATCTTAAAAACAATTTGTCAACAAGGCGCAAAATGGTATCAAGAAGATCCAGATTTCAAGTTATCCTTTAATATTTCGCCCATGCAATTGATTGATAAAAACTTTTTACCTTTTCTCAAGAAAGTCATTCGCCAAACCAAAATACCTCCCTCTATCTTAGAATTGGAATTAACTGAAACCTCAATCATGACACATCCTACTTTCACCGAAAATATCTTAAAAGAAATACACAACATCGGTATCAGTATTTCAATTGATGATTTTGGAACGGGTTATTCATCATTAACCCTGCTGCAACGCTTGCCTTTTCGCGCTTTAAAAATTGATAAATCTTTTATTGCTGGCATCTCTTCTAAAATTAATAATACCATTATTATCAATTCTGTGATTACCCTCGGTAAAAGTTTAGGGCTTCGGATCATTGCGGAAGGAATTGAGACCAAAGAACAATTGCAATTTCTGATTGATAGAGGATGTGAATTGGGACAAGGGTATTTTTTAAGTAAACCGCTTAGTGTTGAAATAATCAATGAAGTAATCTTAAATAAAAAACCTATTTTGATTACTTAGACCTATCTTCCTCAAAAGTGATCTTGTCTTGTTTCAATAGCGCCCATGTGTGAAATGATGGGCGTCATTTTATGGTCATTTTTTATTTAATTGTTTATTTTAAGTATAGTTTATATTTTTAAATCGGTTTTCATGCTTTGTTATCAGCCATTGTCATTTAACTATAAGTAAGCCAACATAGGTCTATTGTTGGGAAGTAAAGGATAAACAAAGAGAAATTGGGGTGAATATGTCAGCACCCATGAAAAAGCACCATTTCTAGAGTCTAAGAATGCGGAAAAAAAGCCTTCTCTTTCAAATGCACCTCTGACAGAATGCTATCATAAAAGGATTTCTTTATGACTGAAAAAGAGAAAACGATTAAAAAAAATAGAGCTAAGCTTTTAAAAAAAACAAGTAATCATTCAAAAAATAATTCTTTTCCAATTGTCGGTATTGGCGCTTCTGCGGGTGGCCTAGAAGCTTTTGAAAGTTTTTTTAGTCATTTATCAAAAATTGGAATGGCTTATGTTCTGATTACTCATCTGGATCGTAATCACGCTAGTTTTTTACCAGACTTAATAAGTAAATATAGTTCTTTACCAGTGGTCTTAATTAAAAATAATACAGTCGTCAAAGCTAATACGATCTATGTTATTCCCATTAAAAAAAATGTTACCATTAAAAATGGAATCTTAAATCTTGTAGAACAAAATGTATCCCATTACAAAAATCTTCCTATTAATTTATTTTTCCAATCACTTGCAGAGGATAGAAAGGAAAATGCGATTGCCATTATTTTATCAGGTTCCGGTGCAGACGGATCGCTAGGCTTACGTGCTATAAAAGACCATGGCGGCTTAACAATAGCACAAGATCCGACAACGGCCGGTTTTAATAGTATGCCCCAAAACGCTATTAGTACGGGTTTAATTGATTATATTTTATCTGCTGAAAATATCCCGGATCAGCTCATTAAATATTTTAATTACGGTAAAATAAAAGACGGAAAGCTATCACCGGAACTGCAACAAATTTTTGCGATGTTACGGATGCATACCCAACATGATTTCTCTCAATACAAATTAAACACCGTTCTTCGTCGTATTGAAAAACAAATGCATGGTCATCATATTAAAAAAATTACAGAATATGTACAGTTTCTGCATACAAATCATCATGAAATTGATAGCTTATTTAAAGATCTTTTAATTGGTGTGACCCATTTTTTTCGTGACCCGGAAGCTTTTCGAGCGCTCAAAAAACAAATAGTGACTTCACTTTTGAAAAACAAACCGCAAAATACTTCTCTTCGAGTATGGATTCCAGCTTGTTCAACGGGAGAGGAAGCTTATTCTTTAGCGATTATTTTGTATGAAAGCATGACAGAAATGAAGAAACATTTACATATACAAATCTTTGCAACTGATTATTTTTTATAAAAAACACTTTAAATGAGGTAGAAAAATGAAATTAATTAGGGCAACAAAAGATGAAAAGAAAAATGATAGTTTTGGTTCGACTCTAAAAGGAACCCAGCTTGATGGGTACTATAATCGCAAATCTCAAAGTAACAGCACCACCCTTAACACTCTCATAGGTCTTACAAGACTAGGCGCAGCAAGTTCACAAAGCAAAAGCTTTTCATCAGTTACCCAAGCAAATTCCTTTGATCAACTTGAATTAAATAAGCTTGAAACGTTGAGAAAAGCGTTTGATTTTTATGAAGAGAATTTCGACAGGTATACTCAAAGTGAAAGAAGTAAAACCGATTTGTTTTGGAACCGCAATATTGGAAATCCTTTTCGTGGAACTAACTATGCAGAGATAGATCATCATGAAGGTAAAGAAAAAGCCCCTTCTCCGAAAAATAATAAATTTTGAGTAGCCTTGGAGCCGGTAAACCGTCTTACCGGCTATTGCCTGATTAAGAACCTACCTTAAAATCTATATTAGAGATCAAAGAAAATAGCGATAATTAACGCCAAATATTTTCTCAATTCGTTTTGCAATAATCTTACCAATAGGCCGTTTACCGCTTTCCATCTTGGACAAGTCTGCTTGAGTAACATTGATTTTCTTTGCCATCTCAGCTTGCGTAAGACCCTCTCGATGTCTCGTACCCCTGAGCAATACCCCTGCTTTTGTATATTGCTTTTCAATATCGCCAAAAATATCTTCTGGCAGCACCCTTTTGGGTCCTTTCGACTTATCCTCATATTTTTTCGCTATCGCCCTAGGAATATGATAAACGTGACCTTTGTACACAAGATGCAAAATGACCCCGTGATTGCCATGCGGTTTAGTATGGTGCCTTTTCGTGAGTGCCGACATAATTCACCTCAATTTCTCTTTGTTTATCTTTTACTTCCCAACAGCAGACATACGTTGGCTTACCTTTTGTTAAATGACAATGTCTGATATCTATACCCTTACCTTTCCCCTTCAATTTTCCGTAATTAGGCCATCCCTTGCCTGGTGCTGCCCCATGGTTTCGTAAATCAGAAACGAGTACATCCAGGATAGAAATTACCCTTTTATTCAGCTTCTTAGCCTGTTTGGCTGCTTTTTCAGTAAAATAGACATTCCAGTACATAAATAAATTATATGGTATTTTTTACCATATAGCAATAACCACCATATTTAGCTACCTAAAGTCGAAATGAGCCGAGGATTTAAAATTAACGTTTCCTTCTCAGCCCTTGATAACTTTTTAATGTGTTTTTCAATTTTCATTGCTTTCGACCTACTTCCACTGATCTGCCAGACTGGACAATACTGATAGGTTTAAAAAAAGTCAAAAAGAAAAGGGGTCAAGAAAAAAAAAGAAAAGGGGTCAAGAGAAAAGGGGTCAAGTATTCACATGACACAAGATTAGTAAATATGACCTTGAAAATTGTACTGCTATCTCTAAGTTGTGTCATGTGAATACTTGACCCCTTTTCGGGCTACTACATTAGTGAGCAACGGTTCAGTAACGGCGCGGTGCTGGCCCGCCGTTGCATACATTTTGCAAGACTGCTGTTTTTGTTCGACATAAGAGTTCCAATCGCGAGGAGCACGCCGCCGCAGCCCGCGTCTGCGGCTCGCATCTAAAATATCCTAAATAAAAATCAATGCCCAACCGCGACTGCGAATTATAGAAATACGAAGAGCCGTCTTCATTATTTAATGTCCGAACTGGAATCTCGGGATTATTTATAAAAAGATCGATCCCGCGGCGCACAACCTGAGCATCGCGGGAAGACAAATTAGCTTGCAATTTTCCGTAACCATTGACCATAAATACGTTCCTTTTACTCCAATTACCAAAGTGATTAAAATTGGCTTCATACCAACTAAACATCTCTTTTAAAATCTTCGGGTCAAAAATATATCCTAAGGTGATCACTGGCTTAGGATCAGGCCTTAAATCTTTTTCAAGCTGATCAATCAGCGGTTGACACTTTGCTTGAAACTGTTCCAAACTATCGTCATCTTTACTTTCTAAGGCAATAATCCCCTCTCCAAATCTTTTAATGGCCCCCAGAATCTGCTGATTTCTTGCCTCATTTTCCCGGATGGCTTCTTCTGAGGTTACGACTTTTAATTGTTCCGCCACTTCTTCTGAAGAAAGTCCGGCCACTGCAATTAACCTTTCAACAACACCCTGCTCTTCTTCCTTTACTATTCCTGGTTTTAAGTCAACATCGCCTGCCATCGCTGCTATTTGTATGAGGGTTCCTTCTAAATCTCGTTGCAAAGGGTCAAAGGCTCGGGTGACACAATGAACAATATGCGGATTTTGTTTGACGAGGCACACGGCTTTTTCGATATCTTCTTTCTCACCACGTAAAATAAGCGTAGCAGCCTGAGCAGCCTGCTTGCTGATGAAATATTCACTTTTAAATCCAAACAGGCTGAATTTATTGAATTCTATTACAGAAAATGGTTTAGATTGAGTTTCCTCGTCACCAGACCAGTTGAATTCTAGGTTATTTTCTAAATAGTCGAATACAATATTTGAAACACCCCCTGGAAAAGAAGCGAGAGTCATTGCCTCACCTTCGGCTTGGTGATCATGAGAGCTGGCAGGCACTGAAGAAAGCGTTTTACCGCTGGCAGAGGCTACTTCGGAAGGCAGCTCTTTTGATGAAGGCTTAAACATCTCTATTACTCCTCGTTTGTTGAATTATTATGTAAGTGTAATTCACAATAGTTATTATGCAATAAAATATAATCACTTTCCACAGACTTATTATGTCTTAATCATTTTCTGGACTTGTTTCGCCTGCCCTTCCATTTGGGCTTTTTCTTGCGCCAAAACCCACTTGTCAAGAAAAAAAGGGGTCAAGTATTCACATGACACAAGATTAGTAAATATGACCTTGAAAATTGTACTGCTATCTCTAAGTTGTGTCATGTGAATACTTGACCCCTTTTTTTCTTGACCCCTTTTTCCAACTTATAGAGCCATTAAATATGTTTGCGATGACAAGCACTTGTTTTCCAGCTGGTCTTCCAGTGCAACCATATTACCTATACAATTACTTACTTTTATATAAATAAGAATTCAAATGACTCATTCAAGAAAAAATATGGAAATAAAAAATAAAGATATGGAGCTTCTCCCAAAGTTCACCAAGGACATGCTAAGAAATACCCTATTTGGCTATCTTTCTAACGATTGCTATACGAGAAGACAATTGGAGCGGCACCCTCAATTTACCCAGCTACCCGAGTATAAAAGATCCACTTTTCAAATAGAATTTTTGCAATGCCGGTTGCTGGAACATGTTGCAAAAGGCAGAAAGGAAGAAGCGGAAGATTTGCTTGAAAGTAACCAAGAAATTTTGCCGCACTTATTAACTTATTCAGGAAAGATCAAAACTTATGCGACCTCCATTAAAGGGTCTGTTTTTGTCGAAGGGACTCCTTTGGGAATCGCTTTGGGCGCAGAAGATGTTAATGTATACGATCAATATGGAAATCTTCGGGGTACAGGAATGGTTGAGATGTTACTTCGATACTTAAGGAGACTTCCGGATAGCGAAGAACTGATAATTAGCCAAACGCTGAAACAATTTCCAGAAGGGTGGGAAGCGCGAGAAGAAAAAAGGCATGCAGCTGATTTAATAGCGCTGCGAAAAGTCCGCGATGCGATTATAGCTTCTTCCGACTATGAAGCGTGTAAAAAAGCCATTCGTGAATTTAAAATACATTTAGCTCCGAAAAAGGTCATTACCGATGGAAAACATTGGAATGCAAAATTATTGCAAGCAGCTTTTGAAAAGAAGTCTAACTTGTATTTTTATAATAACCGCAAGGCCTTATTTTACTGTGAAATTGTTAATTATATTCAATTCCTGGCGCCAGCAAATTATGGCATGGCACAGGCTCAAGGTTTTAAAAATCTTGTAGAAAATGGAGAAAACTTTAAACGTGACTTTAAATATCAAAATGGAACTGACCATTATTATCCGCTGAATTCTACTGTGGGTGACGTTCGTTCAGGTGCGGGTTCTTGGGTAGAATGTTATTATGGTTATAGTCGGGGACTGGAGAATACCGTTGGCCCGTGTGCCGGTCACGGATTTCAAGACTATCTTGAAGCAAAAACAAAAGTATTGCAACAATTTATGCCGCTGCATGATGGACATTCACACACGCGTCATAGGTGTATCCTGATGTAGGTCGCCGCATTAACTAGAGGGGATTTGTCATACGGACAAATTAATAATCTCGGGTGGTTATAAGAATGGCAGAAAAACTATGTGGTAAAAATATCATTATTATCGGAGGAACCTCCGGTATTGGTGAAGCTACGACCTTGATTGCAGCAAAGGAAGGTGCAAATATTATATTTGCAGGAAGAAATAATATAAAAGGTAAAAATATTCTGGACCTCGTCAAACAACGTTATAAGGTTGCTGTTAGTTTCTACGATATAGATATAAGATATAAGCAGAGCATTGATAACTTTTTTGAGAAAGTATTTTCTGTTTATAATAGGATTGATGGCGCATTTAATTGTGCGGGTATTATTGGTAATGACTCTAGCCTAAATGGGCAAAGATTTCATGATTCTTCCGAGAGTAATTGGGATGCTGTATTTGACACGAATGTCAAAGGTATATGGCACTGCATGCGCCACCAATTAAGGCATATGTATAAAAATAAAAGTGGTACTATTGTTAACTGCGCTTCTATTGCAGGATTAAAAACAGCAAATAGCCGTTCAATAGCCTATACAGCTAGCAAGCATGCCCTTATTGGTCTAACGCGGGCCGCTGCTGTTGAGTATGCAAAACATAATATACGTATCAATGCTATTTGCCCAGGCATTATAAAAACCCCTATTTTAGATAAACTCCCACAAGACGACATCTCTCGTCTTATTGAGGCCTCACCAGGCGGTAGGCTGGGAACCTCTGAAGAGGTGGCAAATGCAGTTATATTTTTATTATCAGATGAGTCTTCTTATATCAATGGAAGTGCAATGGTAATAGATGCTGGAAATCTATGTGGCGCCTTATAAGTTGCTGTCGAGAAATGAATGATTGGTGGATTACCATTCATTTTTATTTTGCTCTTAGAATGACATAATTCTGGTTAAATAAATTTTCTTGCCTATCATCAAAAACAAATTCGACATGATTTTTAATATTATCAAGAGGCGTACCTTGCAATAAATCAATTTCCTTTAGATGCTGGAAAAAACGAGTCAGTAAACTTTTTAAATTTGTTTTTTCAGCATCGATATTATATTGGAGCTTATCTATTTGTATATAATCTAAAAGCATATCAGGCAGAAGAGGAACATAGATCTGCGAGCTAGAATTTTTATAATTAAATCCTTTTGCGCATAGTATTTTGAATTCATAACTATCGCCAAATAAATCTTTAAAAAATTCTTTGAAAGCCATATAGGGTAAATCCGCTTCACTCGCCTGTGTAAAACCAGAAAAACTACCACAAGCAAGGCTGATGAGATGTTTCAAAAATGCAACGGTTAATTGGCTTTCATTTCCACTAACACAACGTGCTAATAATCCATCCCATATCCATCTAAAACGCCAAAGTTTTGATCGGTCCCAAGATATTTGGTTAATGGCATCATAGAGAGGTTGCCAAGCATGATTATTTTTATTTTGATACCAACAATTTGGAAATATGAGTATTTCAGAATACCATTCGCTAGCTTTAAAAAATTTATTCCTGACTAATTGTGACATGATATAATCAAAATCAAGGTAATGATATCTTGTCATCTCGTCATAAGAAAGATTTAATTCCTGGCATATTTTTCTGCCAATTTCTTCCTGATTTTCGCCACAAAATAATGCTGATGTTTTAACCCCTGAATGCCAATTCCAAGCATGGGGAATCATGCTTGAATAAGTATCATCAAAATCATTTATTCCTGTTAATCTTCCTGGAGATAGTATTGATACGGGTATCTTAGACTTCGGATAATCAAATGACACTTGAATGTGGTTGTGAGAACACAAGTACATGGGGAAAAAACGCATGCCACGAAAAGCATCTTTCACAAGCTTGTCAATGCTTTGGTCATGGAGTGATACCAAATTGCCAGAAGAATTGGGGAAGTACAGTATTCCATCATAAAGCAATTGTGTACCATAAGGATACCGAGCCATAAATAAGCTGTGTTCATCGTTCAATGGTAACTGAGCAATAACT
Organism: uncultured Coxiellaceae bacterium; assembly: GCA_964466595.1. Classification (GTDB taxonomy): domain Bacteria; phylum Pseudomonadota; class Gammaproteobacteria; order DSM-16500; family DSM-16500; genus JABDGC01. Next base: position 86,363 of record CAYXNR010000001.1, read on the forward strand.
TTTGCAAGCTCGAGATTTAATTTACCTATTCTCTCTATTGATTCATTCAAAGTTAATTTTTTAATAAAAGAATGCATATTAGCTCCGATCTAATTAATTTATTTTTATCAATCCACAGATACCTGGTCTGCTCTAATACACAAACAAGTATATTTACAATTTGGCTCGGATTAAGTCTTTTTTATGGGTAAGTCCTGATAAAAGATGTAATTTCTCTGCGCAGTGATCTATAGCTTGCTTTAATTGATCAACATATTCTTCTTGTACAATCGATAAATGAGTCGTATTGGGGATGTCATGCAAATACATTTCCTGCCTACTATATCGTTTCCATGCATTTGCTGAACTGATATCAGATTGCCCTGCCTTAATATAAAGTATCTTCTCTACCTGTTCTGTAATATGGGAGTCGAGAACTGCTCTTACCGTTCCTTCAATAGTATAGGTAAATCTCTCAACCACCTCAATTGGAATTTCCTTTTTGATACGACTCTTCATGTCTAACTCTTCATAGATAAAACGCATGAGATTCGGTAAATACCTGTGTAAATCAAAAGTTTCCTTTTTCATTAAATCTTCAAGTAGAACTGGGCTAGTAAAATATTTGTTTAATTCACAGATATAGAATATTAAAGCTTGAGAGTTTACTTTTGCTGTTTTTTCCTTTTGCTCGCGGTAAACGTTTGGACAAGCACTATCAATCATCACAACCAAGGGGATAGAACACCCTAATTGCTCCATTCGTTTGGCAGTAGCATGCGCAATTGTACCTCCAGCTGACCAACCACCAAGCAAACAGGGTCCTGGATGAACTGACCTGATTTTTTTGGCATATAAATCAGCTAACCATTCAAGCTTAAAGTGAGGTATGCGATGTGTTTTTTTAATTTCATGATAAGGAAACGGAATCCCATATACCCTTCTATTATCAATAGATAAACCCAATTTATTATAAGAAATGATTGCTCCACTTCCTGGGTGTATTAGAAATAAAGGTAAGTGATCACTGTTTTTTATATCAATATTTTTATTTATCAAAAGTGGCAATTGCTCATTTGGTTTACGAAACATTTATTGTTCCTCAACTAAAATAGTTAAGCAGTTCTGTTGTGACTGCCTTTATTAAGACAATTTTATAGATTTAATTTATCCATATAATGAAGATAAACTTCCTTTAAATGCCTTGCATGTTCTTTTTCAATAATACTTAAGTGAGCTGTATTAGGAATTTCAGAAAGATACATGGGTTGTCGTCCAAAACTCTTCCATCCATTTGCTGTGCTTATATCAGATTTCTCAGCCTTAACAAATAATAGCCTCTCTACATTTCCAGTAACCTGAGTGTTTAGATTTGCCCTAATCGTTCCTTCCAAAATATAGATAAATCTATTTAAAACAGCGGGCGAAATTTCTTTCTTCAATAGCGTATCTATATCAAGTTGATTAAATATAAACCGGATTAGATCTGGCAAAAACATAGAAAGCTCAAAGGCCTTATTTTTTTCAAAATCTTCAAGTGAAACAGAGCGAATAAAATGTTTATTTAATTCATTCAGATAAAATGTTAATGCCTGATAATTTACTTTTGTAATTTGGTCTTTTTGTTCACGATAAACATTAGGACAAGCACTATCAATCAGAAAAACCAAAGGAACAACATGCCCCAGTTGTTCCAGGCGTTTAGCAACCGCATAAGCAATAGCACCACCAGCAGACCATCCACCGACAATACAAGGTGGGCGCACCAATGAGAGGATTTTTCGCACGTATAAATCAGCTAACCATTCTGAGGTGAATTCTGGTGTAGTAAAGGTTTCTTTAACTTCACTATAGGGGAACTCTATCCCATATATTTCTCGATCTTTTATTGTTGATGCAAAATGTTCATAACAAAGTGTAGTTCCTCCGCCCGGATGTATCAGAAACAGGGGGAAATGGGTATTTTTTCCACTATCGATTGCTGTATTTAATAATTGGGGCAACAACATGGATGGCTTGCTTTGTAATGATGTTACTTGAGCAGAAATACTTTTCACTGTGGCATGATTGAGTAACAATGATACAGGTATACTTATAGAATACTGATTCTCAATGATGGCCACTATAGATACCGCTAATAGTGAAGTTCCCCCTAAAGATAAAAAACTTGAATCAGTACTTATCTTGCTAACTTTTAAAACCTTCTGCCATATATTTAATATCTCTTCTTCCATTTGATTCTCAGGGTAAACAATTACTTCGCTAGCTTTAGGTAAGTCTAATTCAAATAAAGACTGTAGTTGTAATTTATCTACTTTTCCATGTTTTGATAATGGGAATTCATCAACAAACATAATTAAATGTGGCACCATAAAATAAGGCAAAACACGAGCAAGAAAATCACGAATACTTTGCTTAAGCTCACTTTCTTGGGCAAGCTTAGCTCGCAGCACAACAGCAGCAGCAAGTTGGGTAGAACAATTACTGGTACTCAGTCCAAGAACAATTGCCCTTTCTACGTCTGGATGAGTATTTAAGTATTTTTCAACTTCAGATAACTCAACTCGATAACCATTAATTTGCACTTGCTGATCAATACGACTAATAAATTCGATATTCCCGTCGGCCAAAAGCCGTCCAAGATCACCCGATTTATAGTAACGTTTCTGTGTCTCTTTGCAAAAAACGAATTTGCTGGCAGTTAATTCGGGTGCTCGCCAATACTCGCGTGCTAAGCCAAGCCCCGAAAAATGGATTTCACCAATCTCATCTTCTTTGCAAGGCCTAAGGTTTTCATGTAGGACTTGCATTTGCTGTCCTTTGATCGCTTTCCCATAAGGAATACTCTTCCAGTTTGGCAATATATCATTGATGATATACCAACAGCCCCAAATTGATGTTTCTGTGGATCCACCGCCTGACATCAATGTTGCATGAGGGAAAATTTTCCTGAGCCTATCTGGCAAATTTAAAGGGATCCAGTCACCTCCTAAAGCCACAAGCTTGACCTTCGGAAATATCGGTGTTTTGTTAACATATGCTAATTCAACATAGTCTGCTAACATTTGCCCTAAAGCAGGTGCAGTATTCCAAATAGTTATATCAAAGCTATTCAGATACTCTAGCCAACATTTTGGATTATTTCTTTGCTCAGGTGGGGGAATGACTATAGAGCCACCAGCATTTAACAAACCAAAAATGTCATATACTGACAAATCAAAAGAAACAGGTGACAGAGATAACACGCAATCTGAATTATTTATAGAAAAAGTTTCGTTAAATACCTGTATCGTGTTGTATACTGAATGGTGCTCAATGGCAACACCCTTCGGCGTACCCGTTGAACCTGAGGTAAAAATAACATAAGCAAGATCTGAGGGTTTTGCGATATCTTTTAAATGCAAGGGTTGATGTTGAATATCTTGAGCTTGATTAACATCGATTAATTCATAATCTTTAAGCCATTTAAACTGTGAAGCAATTTCATCATTTGTAACAATAACTTTAGTTGCACTTGCATATATTATTTGCTTAACTCTTTGTTCTGGCCATGTTGGATCTATAGGGAAATAAGCAGAACCTGCTAGTGTCACAGCTAAACTTGCTACAACTTGATTGCAGCCCTTATCTAATAACACAGCAACTATATCTTTCCCGGCATTCTTTTCACAGATCTTCCCAACAATATGTTGGGCTCTAGAGAATAGCTTTTCGTAGGTCAAGCTAGTTGTACTATCAAAAACTGCGGTTTTGTTGGGAGTACTATTCAAAATAGTAATAGCACTAGAATAAATTAATTTGGTATTTTTCATTAATTTTTTTTCCTAGACTGTGCATTTGCTACTACACTGCTTTAGCTGTTTCTTCTACTGAGACGCAGTCACGTACTTTATCAAGCTCTTCAGCATTGATTGTATAAAAATGTTTTTCCTGTGGAAATAAACTCATTCGCACATCGTAACAATAGCGCTCCACCGCATTTTTTATAAGGCTTGAAGCATCACAATATTGCTCAACAAATTTAGGCTTAAATTGATCGAAAAGCCCAATGATGTCATGCACAATAACAAGCTGCCCGTCTAAGAGATTTCCTGCACCGATACCATACACGGGAATAGAAAGATGTTTACGAATCTCGCCTGCAATTTCTGGAGGCATTGCTTCTAATAGTAAAAATGAAATACCAGCCTGCTCAAGCGCTATGGCATCTTCAACCAGTGCTTTATACCCTTCTAGGGTTTTACCTTGAATTCGGAACCCACCGAGTTGCCCCATATTTTGAGGTGTCAAGCCTAAGTGCCCCATCACAGTAATGCCAGCATCAACCATTGCCTTAACACGTGAAGCTACTCGCCTCCCACCCTCACATTTAACAGCATCACAATTTGCTTCTGCGATAAAACGACCAGCATTGATTACCGCATCTCGATCAGAAGGTTGATAGGACATAAAAGGCATATCACCAATAAGATAAGCGTAATTTACAGCGCGGCTAACTGCTTGGCTGTGAGATATCATATCAGACATGGTAACAGGCAAGGTTGTTTTATGGCCCAGTACCGTCATACCCAGGGAGTCCCCTATTAAAACTATATCAACGCCAGCTTGATCAACTAAACTTGCTAATGGGTAATCGTAGGCTGTAATAAAAACAGCCTTCTCTTCTTTTTTTTTCATTTCTTTTAAATGAAATAAATTGGTTTTTTTACGTTTGGATAATGTTGATATAGAACTATTATTTTTCATAATCACTCCCTTATAAATTATAATTAAAAAATATGTCGAGTATTTTATGTGCTTAACCTCAAGTAAGCTTATCAGGCTCAATTAAGATCATGGCTATCAGGCTTGCCAGCAAGAAAACCGTTGCTGCAATAATTAAATTGATCTGCATGCCCCAGATTAAATGAGACGACAATCCCAAAACGCTTCCAAAAATAGCCACTCCGATTAAACTACCTATTTGTCTATTAGTATTAAAAGATGCGGCTGCCATGCCTATGCGGTTCGGGGTAACTGACTGCATGATGGCAATATTAGCAGCAGGCATAGTAAATGCCGGTCCAAAACCCGTAAATATTAAGGGTAAAATCATCATCCAATAGGGCATATTAAAGCGAAGCATAACGAGCAGACTGATAAATCCTATTGCGCCAAGTACTAGTCCCCAGATGATTGGTTTTTTGGGACCAATATCACTAGTTACTTTTCCCGCCCAGTATGAAGATATGGAAACCATGAGCATAAGAGGAGATATCGCAAATCCGGTTAGCAAGGCATTGTAGCCTTTTATTTCTTGAAAATAGAGTGGTAACGTGAATAACTCGCCATAAAAACCTAGATTCATGAAAATTCCTACGATCATAACGGCAGTAAAGGTAGGCGATCGAAAAAAATGTAAGGGGAAGATCGGTGCATCTACTTTCAACTCTACGAATATGAAAAGAGGCAGCGCCATGAAAAAAACGAAGAGGCTACTAATAACAAATATATTGCTCCAGCCTAAACTCCCAACTTCAATCAAACCTAAGGTAATAGAGGCGATGCAAATCACCACCAGCACTTGTCCTATCTTATCATATTTATAACTAGAGCTTGATAACAGAGGTTCTTTAACATGGTAATTTGCAAGCCACATGCATATTAGTCCAAATGGAACATTCACAAAGAACACGGCGCGCCAATTATAAATATAGGTGAGTATAGCTCCTAGCATAGGACCTGAGGCTGCTGCTATGCCTCCTACCGCACCAAAAATACCGATAGATTTTGCTCGGCTTGTTGAATCAGATAAGGAATGGTGGATTAAGCTTAAGGCTGTAGGAACCATGAATGCTGCACCTGCTCCTTGTAGTATTCTAAATACAGTGAGCATGAATGCATTGGTCGCAACACCGGCACAGAAAGAATTTAAGGTAAAGAATAAAGTTCCTAAAAGGAAACATTTTTTAGGGCCAAACTGATCACTTATATGGCCAGCAATTAACAGAAAGCAGGCAAATAATAAGGTATATCCATCGACAATCCATTGCAGCCATGAAATATCACAATGCAACCCCTGGGCAATACTAGGAAGAGCAACATTTACAATGGTTACATCCATAATAACTATGAAATAACCTAAACACATTGCTAATAAGCCTTTAATATTCATCCCCCATATCGCAGCATTGAAACATTAATTTCTACGGTTTATAAACCGTCCGATGTTATCACAATATCAAAAAATAAAATGCAACATAATAAAAAATTTCTGATGTGTCGTTAGAAATAAGCTATACGGATTTAAAACCTATATTTATAGGGAGAGAGCTAAACTAGACAAGACTGGCTATTGCTCAATCAATCCTATCACAGTAGAATCGATTTTCATTTTTTTATCAAAATAGTATGGAGAATACAGTGAGAACCACTACTAAAATAGCAAGTGCAGTGAGTAAAAAAAAACCAACTTTTGATTATGGACAGGTAGCAGACAACTATGCAAAATATCGGAAACCCTTTCCAGAGAGTTTTTTTAGAAGCCTCCAGAGTAAGGGACTGATTGGCCCTGGAAAAACTGTATTAGATCTAGGAGCAGGTACGGGCATGATCCATCGCAATATTGCTCAAATCGAACCGAGATGTCAGATAACAGCTCTAGACTGCTCGCAAGGTATGCTCGATACCGCTGCTGCAGAAGATAAAAAATTGGGCATAACAAATGTTACTTACCACTGCTCCCCGGCAGAAAAAACTGGGCTACCGAATCATCATTTTGATCTCATTATTGCTGCACGTTGCTGGCATTGGTTTGATCAGGAGGCAACAATTAAAGAGATAATACGAATCAGTAAACCTCATGCAACTTTAATTATTACCCATTTCGACCCAGCGCTTGAAGACAATAATCCCTTGGATATTATAACGAAGTTGATTCAAAAATATGACCCAAGCTGGAAACTCCCAATTAAAGCAAAATTCGAGCGTGAATATCAATACCTTAATCAACTGATGAATAGAAACTTCGATGGAATAGAACTACAGATTTTTGTAAACCAAGAATTTGTTCCGCAAAAGGAATGGGTAAATTTTTTTCATACCACCTCAGGTATTGGCGGCAATTCTAATTTAAGCGCTGAGCAAGTCAGATCCTTAAATGAAGAACACACGAAAACACTCAAACAAACATTCGGCAATAATAAACTCGATATCAAATATGTCTTATCATCGATATTTTCCAAAGTTCCTGACAGAAAACAAACAGAAGAGCAGCCATCCCCTTCTGAATTATCGACTATAAAAAGTAAATTATAAGGGAGACAGGATAAGCAAAGAAAATTAAGCCGGGGAGGAGTCGACTGCAAGGTCGGCCTCTGGCTCGACTATTTTTTCGTAAACGTTCACGGGCCTAGCTTAGAACCCCCTCTCCTCCCGCGCTTTTTGCAGGAGGAGAGGGATGGGGAGAGGAGGGTTTAAAAAAATGACGGTCGCTGTTTATCTGTTTACTAAGGTTATGTAAAGCAAATTCTATCTGACTCTTTGTATGTTGAGCAGTAACAGAAGTTCTAATTAAAGATTTACCTTTACTATTCCATGGCGCAATTGCAGGAAACACATAGACACCCGCTTTTAAAAAAAGGCCACTAAGATGTAGTGTTTCCTGATCGCTGCCTGTTTTAATTGCTGTAATGGCTGACTCACCTGGAAATAAAGATAAGCCAAGATTTTCTAAACCTTTGCGCCATAATTGTATATTAGCTTTCAATTTTTTAATGAGCGAACTATCATTTTTTAAAATTTTTAAAGCCTCAGCAGCAATTCTAGCTTGCAGAGCTGGTATTGCGCCTGAAAATATATTCCCTCTACAGGGTTCGATTTTCTGAAGTAACGTTGTGCTTAGCGCTGCATACCCCCCAACACTTGGAACTGCTTTACTAAGCGTTCCTGTACGACAATCAATAGAATCTGGCATAGCAAAATGTGATTCCACACCAGAACCATTAAGGCCCAGTTGCCCTAATGAGCAGGCCTCATCAATAATAAGCAGTGCGGAGTACTTGTCAGCGAGTTGTCTTATATGAGGGAGGTTTAATATATCCCCCTCCATGCTGAACAATCCTTCACTGATAATAAATTTCTTACCTGAGCTACTTCGGGTAGCATATAATTTTTCTTCTAAATGCTCCATATCATTGTGCCTGAAGCTATAAAAATGTGACCGTGCTAAAGTACAGCCATCTATTAAAGATTTATGACTAGAACTATCTACAAAAATATGATCATTTTTATCAGCCAATGCAGGAATAATAGAAATATTTGCCATATAGGCAGAATTGAATAAGAGCACTTCATCGCAGGCATATAAATCTCTTATCTGATCTAATAATGCAATATGATGAACCGTTCTACCATTTAGCTCCATTGTTCCATGAGAGTTTATACTTTGCTGTTCATTAACATGAGATAATATCGTTTTACGTACTACAGGATGTTGATCTAAGCCAAGGTAACTGTTAGAGCAAAAATGAAAATATTTTTTACCTTGTATACTAACTTGGCTTGGTGAAATACTAGTTATGTGCTCATCGCCCAATATTTTCTTGTAAGGAATATCATTTCCGGATTGTTGTGAAGTATAAGATATCTTTCTATCGTCAATGTTTTCTATAGTTTGTAAGATATCCATTATGGATGGCATCTTTCTAAAGAAAGGTAAAGCAACATTGTAAGATTTTTCAATACTACTAGATAATTCTACATACTCTAAAGATGACATTCCAAAATCTGATAAGGGCACATGCATATCAATTGAATTTAATGGAATTCTAGCTATTTTCGCTACTTTTTCAGAAAGTTCAGATACGGATAGTGGTGAAATATTATCAAGGGCAGATGATTTTTCTTGAACACTCTGATTAGCAAGTTGTTTAAGTGCGCCTATATCTGTTTTTCCATTTTTAGTAAGTGGTATTGCATCTAAAAATATGATCCTTTTAGGAGCCATATAATTTGGCAGCTGTTGTCCGACGTAATGTCTAATTTCTTGTTTAACCGCCTCTTCCTCTGGCTTGTTCACAGATATGATTAATACTAAAAATGTTACCAAACTATGTTCTTGTTTGGGATTAAGGATACCGATCGTAACTGCATTTTTTACCCTTTTATGATGCATGATTGTATTATCAATCTGTGAGGGCTCTACTCTATGTCCATCAATTTTTATCTGATTATCTATTCTACCAAGACAGCTTGCACCAAAACTACGAGAATAAGATCCTAGGTCACCTGTTTTATAAATAAAATCATTATTAATCGTACTAAAGGGATTCAATGAAAATATATTTTTGCTAGGCGCATTAAGATAAGCTTTCGCAATATAAGGGCTTCTAATCCATATTTCACCGACTTCACCAAAATCACAGATCTTTCCCGTTGCTTGGTCTACTATCAGAATATTCACATCCTGCATACCATGACCAATAGGGACAATATCAGGAAGATCTGCCAAATACTGAGAGGCATTAAAATAACTTACTGCTCGCTGGGATTCTGTAGAACCATATAAATTTATAATTTCAGCATGTGGAGCCACTTGTTGTAAAGATTCAACTTGCATTTTTAGCAAGCTTGAGCCCACAAAAAAAATCTTTCTCATATGGTTTAATTTTATTGCCTTTGTATTATATGCCGTTAGAAACTGGCACATCGGTGGTGTCAAACAACAGACCGTAATTTTTTTTTCATACATCCATTGCGGCAATTGACCAGAAGTAAAAATATCCTGTTGAGTGGGAATCACAATGACAGCACCAAAACTAAGTGCGGTAAAAATATCTCGCTGTATGGGATCATGTGACAGATTGGAACACATAGCAAAACGATCATCTTTCCCAAGAGTGAACTCATAACGCATCCATTCTTGAAAATGGCTTAAGGATGAAAACCTGCCCATTACAGCTTTAGGCTTACCACTGCTTCCAGAGGTAAAAGTAATTGTTGCCGTATCATTTTCTGCTATAGAGGGGAACTCCAGTTTATCCCCAGTGATGCCGGATGCATCTATCGTGCTTTTAAGCTCCTCAATAGAAAAAAAGCAATAGTGTATTTTAAATTTATGCTTAACGAGCTTAAAAAGGGGTCAAGTCTTCACATGACACATGTTTAACAAAACAACTTATTGATCCCCATAAGTGTTCTTTAAAATTTAGCATGCTGTCTTTAGTTGTGTCATGTTAATACTTGACCCCTTTTCTTTTCTTCCTTCGTTGTTTATTTTCTACCCTTGGAAGGGTGTATTTCAAGATACAACCCCTTTTCTTTTCTTATCCTTAGCTGACGCGACAGGCTCGGCAATTTGTATTACCAGTTATCTATGAGGTGTTAGAGTAATAGGGTCTATGAGCGTAACAGTGTCTTGCGCTGAGTGCGGAAGATTATAGGCATGCCTGAATGCTTGTAAAACATTGCCAAAAAAGATTTCTCCGTTAGGCTTAATTGTCACAGATTGCTCGTTTCTACATGCAACTTCAACTACCTGCTCTTTCATCTTACGAATGATTGCTCGTACTTGACTATTCAAATGCGGCTTTGCTAACAATTCCTTATTATCACGAATAAGAGAAAAATTCATCAATGGCGTTTTGCCTTCAAGATTTGGTTCGAGAGGATCTGCCTTGCAGAGAATTAATTGTTCAATTAAATTAACTCGATCGATTAACTTTCCCTTTTTACTTTGGATAGCACAATTCAAGGGTGTATTACCCCTAGCATCCTTACTATCTATTCTTGCCCCCTTCGAGATTAAAAATTTCCCTATCTTGAGTCGTCCATATTCAGCAGCCCAATGTAAAGCTGTTTTTTTAGTGTCTGGACCCCTAGAATGAATATCAACCCCTTCAGAAAAAAGTTTTTCCACTGCCTCAAAATCACCATTCGCTGCTGCTTGTCTGAGGTTTTTTTCCTGTTCAGACAATTTGTAATCAATATTAAGGTTTGATCTTGGCTTCATAATTTAACTCCTCATGATATAAATTTGACCAATAACTGTGTGGACAAAAAGGATTCCAATTTTAAAGGGAAAACCTACATGCCCGTCCGGCGGGCCTGTATTAGCGGTTGTTCACTGCGATGGACTATAGCCATAAAAGACGCCTTAGCTAAGGCGTCTTTGAGGAGAAACAGAGATAGCAGCTGCTTGATCTTCAGCTTTTTTCAGAGCACGGTCATGGATACCTTGGTAATCTTCATTCGACAAAAACATGGAACCTATCAGGCATCGATTTATTACATCTTCTCTTATAGCTGTAATATATATCGAAATTTCGTTTTCTAAGCTAGGCATCGATATCATATCCTTTAATTCCATTGGTTGGCGATTAAAAGGATTTTCTGACTTACTTCTTAGAACCTGTAATATGGTATTTTTCTCACAAATCTGAGGGGTGGCGGGTAATTTAACCGGCTCATCCATAACACTAGACATTAGCTCACATTTATATTTTTCCGGAACGAGGTCTAAGGGGAAACCCAGAGCTTCTAAAAGAAGCTGATGCGGAACAGGGTGATTGTCCGCAAAAAATCCTTGCGCCATTACAGGATTGGATATCTGACCACTTAAAAGATTCAGGACACTTCTGTTCTTACTTCTTGAAAACATGGAGATCAATTCGTTACCAAGCGCATTGCCAGATACAGTAAACAATCGAACCTTTTGTTGAATTTTTGAAAACATCTTTGATCTCCTCATTAATTTTGCATAAGTAAATCACATTATTAACATAACCTCAATGCATGTACAATAATGAAGCACAAACAACCGGTAACTTCTAATCCGGCCTCTCATGCTGCAGGTGCTAGACATCCCAAAAAAAGAAAAAAAGAAAAAGAAAAAGGGGTCAAGTCTTCACATGACACATGTTTAACAAAACAACTTATTGATCCCCATAAGTGTTCTTTAAAATTTAGCATGCTGTCTTTAGTTGTGTCATGTTAATACTTGACCCCTTTTCTATTCTTGGAAATATTGCTAAACATAAAGTTTTTTGGATACCCATGCTATTCTTCACTTGCTGTAGGTGCTGTACATCCCAATAAGAAAGCGCTTAGAATTCCTAGCCCACCACAAACTGCCAATAATAGAGATGAAGATAGTCCTTCACTCATGAGCAAACCTAAGCAAGCTGTGCTCCCAAACGCAGTTAAACGCCCTATCATTTGAGCCCAACTTGAATATTCCACATAGCCTTTTCCCCTTAAACGAGAGTTAATGAGTTTTTGGCTTCCAGAAAGCAGGCATGAATACACAAAGCCTATCAAGCCGCAAAGCGCTAGTCTCATCAAATCATTATTAAAGCTGGACATCAAAATCAAGAAAGCACACAAAAAAACTATGCCTATTAAATGGCTTGGTTTTTTAACAGGGATCAGAATATCACCTCCAATTAACACAAGGAATTGAGCAATAAAAAAAGCTGTGTAAAGCACGGTTATCTCGTTTAAAAAAATATTGCCATGCAGCTTGAGTTTCGAGAGAAAGAGAAATGATACTCCAGAAAAAGATAGATTGACTAAAAACTGAAAACAAAACCCCCAACGCATTAAAGCGTTTTTTAGGAGTGTAGAAAAAGGACTGTGTTCTTTGGGCAAAAAATGAGGAAGATTTTTTTGAGAAAAGTAGATTTTTCTCAATAGAAGAGTACTGAATAAACCTAAAATTAAAGCAATTGCGACTATTGTTCCAGTTGCAGAGGGTCTAGTTAGCAGCAGAAGCGCTATCGCGGGAGCGACGGCCGTGCCTGAACGCGTTAAGATATTCATGGCAGCTGCACTTTGACTAAGATCGACATGAAAATATTCTTGCAAAGAGAAAATAAATTCACTACTCAAAGAAAAATCTATCGTTAAAACGAGCTTGAAAAATAGAAAGGGTATAAAAATAGCAAAGGAAAGTGAATGAATAGGTAATTGAAGTAAGGCAACATACCAAATACCGATTAAGCTAAAACGAAGTAAAGCACTAATTTTGCCTCGTAGCGCTGGAGAAAGTGGTACCGTTAAACGAGATAAAAACACCATGAGTGTAACTTTAAAAAGTGCGTCTATCGACATCAATAATGCAGCAATAGATGCATAGCCTGCATTTAAAAATGCAATGGCGTATACATGCGTTAAAATAAGGTCCAATAAGATATGCCAATAAAGGCCGAAAGGTGCAAATAGTCTGGGCATATAAAACTCAAAACAATGGCAGTGATGGAATATTATTTTGAATATAGAATTCGCGAGGATCTAAGGCCTCAAGGGAAAAAGCCCTCGCTGCATAAATATTCGGTAATGGCTCAAAGATAATAGTTTTACACACTGGCGCAAAATAAGCACGCTTTGTTATTAAGCTACGAGTAATCAGGCTTTGAAAGTACATTTTTCGTAGTCGTGATGTTTGTTTATCCCGTAATGATAAGATCTGCTGCCGCGATTGCTCGGTTGAAGAGCCCACGGTTCTTTCCTTGATCGCGTCATTCAATAACATGAGGGCCTCGCAGGCTGCATGAGTACAAGCGTCTAAGATATTGGATCTGATAGCAGCGCCTAAGGCAAAAAACCCCACTTCACTGTCTTCAAGAGCAGCGAGAGCAAATTCACCTTCTGAAGTAATATCTGTGGTATAGAGCCCTAAATGAATAGAAGAACGAAGTGCCTCCATTTTAAAGGCAGGATAAGGTAAAAGTGGGCGAGTTTGCTTATACCAAATTTCACAACAAAGATGGCGCTCTATCAGCTCACGCTTCGCGTGAGAAACGGCATGCTGCGCATTGCTTGAAAGCGCACAACCATTTGCATTAAAAATCCCTTTCGGTCCGAAGGAGCCAATCAAATATTGCTGCACAGTCTCGTTAGCACATTTATATGTTAGCTCATTAGAAACAAAAGAAACGGGTTTATTTAGACTTTCCGTATCATGCGCATAAGGCAAAAAAACAAGGCGCTCCAGAAGCTCATAGAGTGAACTGGTCTCTGCTGCCGTCTTACAAAAGCCCGCCCCGAAACCAAAAATTGCTTTTACTTCTTGATCTATTTTAACACCAACCGCACTTCTAGCTACCCATGCATCCTTACAAGCCATACTGGCTTCAGTTTTTGTTTTTCTTGAAGCCAGGAAATAATCCCAAGTTAAGTTCACGACACCATCCGATGAAGTGCGGCAACATGTGTGTCACCTACCCCAAAGCGGTGCCTTCGTTTGTTCGTGAAATCATAAGACCGCCAATCAGAAAGTAACTTCGCAGAGTGGATGAACTCATTAATGCTGGTCAGCAACAATTGTCCCGCGCTCGTTAATTTTGCGTTTTTGATAATTTCTGCAGTCCCACGAATTGTTTCATCCAGGGTTTCTGCCAGGGTATGGAGTAATTCTTCATGACCCGTCAAACGATACATTTTCATGAAAAACCTAGCTATTCTTGCCGATACGTAAGTGGCATGAAAGACACCCATCATTGGTCTAGGATCTGTTCTAATCGGAGAGGTAAAACGCTCATCGGGAGCGTTCAGAATGAGCGGGTCAATAGCCATCAAACAATTCAAGTGAATATGCGAAGCTTCGTGAATAATATGTTCAATAAAATACAACACGGGATTGACAACATTTCTGGGCAATCTAATCATCATGGCACCGAGTATACGAACATCCGTCAGTCCCATGGTGACCTTTCCGCGAAACAATTTTATATGCCTGACGTGTTGCTGAATCTCATCGAACATCTCCCCTTCATGCAAGGCAATGGTGCAAAGTGCAGCACACACTTGATCTTTACCTATAGATATTTCAGGCTCGAAGATGGGCTCGATTTCAGCGGGCACACCACAATCCGCTAAAGTAAGATGCTTTGCTTCGGAAATCGCAAAATTTTCCCACTCTGAATTGGAGATAGAAGAGATTGCAATATAATCCACAGCTCGGGGGTAATCCCAAAGAAAATCTGCAAATGTGGATAAGCATTTTCTAACCTCAACCACGTCCTGTTTCCGCATAGCCTGTTGAAGTGCGTGATGATAAAAATGAATTTCGGGAGAAAGTAACTCTATCTTTGAAAGCATTGCGGGCATTTGCAAAACTTTACTATCATTTATTTTAAGTTTATGAATACATTCATTGATAAGATAGATGATACTTTTCTTCACTCGCTCAGCTTGAGCAGCACGCGCCTGCCTCGTTGTTATTTTTTCAGGATCAAGGACAAACATATCCCCTCGGTAGCTAGAGTAGAGAGAAGGAAGCTTTGGCCTCCTTCTCTTGGGAAGGCTAACTAAAATTGCATTGGTACAATGGAATGTTGCATTGTGGCAAGTGTTGTTTCAAACACTGCTTCATCATTTAATTCAAAAAGGACTGGTGGTTCAATCTGCTGATTTTCATGCTGCATGTTTTTCCCCTAAATTGAAATTGAATCAGATTATAGATGGCATGTTTAAAATTTACAATACACAACGTATTGGCTTTATTTTGACCATCCTGATTGAGAAAAAACCTGCCAATACTATAAATAAATTTACTACCGCCCCTGCAACCAATAAGATTTCTATCTAATAATTCTCATTATATTTTTTGGAATCACTATATGAAATTAAAACTAGCATTTTGGGGCTGTGGAAACATTTCTAAAGCTCATTGGACTGGTATTAAAGAAAGAGCACCCGAAATTGAAGTCACAACGCTTATCGATATTAACCTTAATCATGCTTTCGAATTAGCTAAGCAAATGGATAGACGCCCCGCTATTTTCACATCTTTTGAAGCAGCTCTAGCTGAAGGTGACTTTGATGCAGTCGATATTATGTTGCCGCATCACTTGCATGAAGAAGCGGCTATTAAAGCTTTTGAAGCAGGTAAACATGTTCTATTAGAAAAACCTATCGCTACAACGCTTACAGCCTGTGTAAGAATATTTTCTGCAGCAAAAAGAGCTGCAGAAAAAAACAAAGTTATTTTTATGGTTGGTGAAAATGCTCAATATTGGCCAGAAATCCGTGAAGTTAAACGCTTAATTGATGCTGGTGCAATTGGCGAAGTTGAAACAGCTATGGCTAATTTTATTTTTCCATTTGAGGGAGCTATTCGAAAAGAGTATGTCAATCAATGGCGTAGTCAACTTAATCAAATGGGGGGTGGTATTGTTATCGATGGTGGCTCGCATTGGTTAAGACCTTTGCGTATGTGGATGGGAGAAGTTCATAGTGTTGCTGCCGCTACTCGGCAGCCACGAAAAGAACTGGAAGGTGAATCCTTATGCCATGCTATTTTGCGTTTTCAATCTGGGAAATTAGCTTATTATGGCGCTAATCTAGTCAGCTCCCATACGGGCTTACAACCCTGGTGGAAAATAACAGGCGATAAAGGTGAAATCTGGATTGAATCTGGCTTTACAGGAAGATTACTTTTAGTGAATGCAGAATATCCCGATCCCGCTGGAAAGCAAATGATGGAACCTCAAGGCTACTTTGCTTCCTTTGGCTATCAATTACAGGATTTTTCTCAGGCAATTCTCCATGGAAAACCCTTAGATGCTGAACCTGAAAGTGCATTAAGGGATTTACAAGCTATACAAGCCATGTACAGTGCAGCCAGAACGATGAAATGGGAACAAACTGCGACAGTGAATACCAAGGGATTGATAACAAATTCCTTGCTTGCTGCTAAAAACCCCCCTTCTCAACCAAAGAATTCCGAAGAGCTAGCTCTTGCTTTTACACCCCATGCAAAAATTTAGCGGTGCTAGAAGCAGAAGATTATAATAGCTCTTGCCTCTTTTTTTATAGGCCAGTAACCTAGCAACAATTATTTAACTGAGCACCTATTCATGCCAATGTCACCATTTGTAATTTTTGATTCTGAATTTACTGCTTGGAAAGGTTCATGGGAGAACAACTGGTCGAGGCCCGGCGAACATAGAGAAATTATTCAAATAGCTGCTGCTATTGTTGATCCTAGTGATCAATATAGAATTAAATCAGAATTCGATATTTTAGTCAGGCCGCTCATTAACCCTACCCTTTCCGAATATATCCAGCAATTAACTGGAATCACCCAGAAAGACCTTGATACTCGCGCAGTAGATTTTTCACAGGCTATTAAGCTTTTTCATGCCTTTTGCAAGCAAGGGAGTCTAGGAGCTTATTGTTGGGGAACTGACCAAGATAAATTTATTGAAACAGCTCAATTGAATGGTTTAAATTTTTCGGATTATTTTGTAAATTTTTATGACATTCGTGATATTTTTGAAAAAGCAGGAATTGCTACCTCTCAGTATCAAAGCGGTACAGTATATAAAAGTATAGGGCTTTCTTTTCAAGAAAAGCAGCATTATGCAATGAATGATGTAAAAAGCATGATTATTACACTTCAAGAATTGAATAGAAATGGTGCTGTTGACGAGTCATCATTTTTAAGCTGCTCAATAAGCCGTAGTAAATGAACAGCCAGAAGGGGTCAAGTATTAACATGACACAACTATAAACCATTGCCGCGTCATTTTTATTTCAACAACTTCATAACTTTAAACGATTCAAAATTCCGAGGATGTTACCATGAATAACTCGAAGGAGTTTATCCACAAAAACCCCCTTGTTCAGAGTCTCTTTATAGAATTGCCGATTCGTTTCCAAAGCCTTCAGGATTTTTTCACTTTGGCTTAAAATAAGCTTTTTGATGGCAGGGTAACTATATCCAATTTTTAGGCAGAGTGCCTCCCAGTCTAGAGCTTTCACATCCTTCGCTTTGTAGTGGCTCCCAATTTTCATAGCCATTTTAGTGGACAACTCCGGATAAACCAGCGTGCAGAGAAGGTCATAAAACGGTGCCAAGCTTGATCGTATAGGACTCGGATGAAGCAAAGAAAAATTTTTACCATGAGCATCCATATTGCCAATCAAAAAATTAAATACCATGCCTGAAGCAAGCCTTGTTCGATCGAGGGCCGGCTGGACCACCTTGTTAAGCAACTGAAAACAGTCATGAAGTCCTGGCCCACCTTCATTCTGATATTTATCCCTTGTTGAGATGCCAAGCGCCTGACAAAAATCTTCCTGGTGGATTCGCTTTATTAATTGATTTTGAATTTGACGGTCATAACGTTGAATCAATAAAAAACTGATTTCTTTGACTCTACGAATTTCGATATGTGGAATAGACAGACCTACTTGCTCTGCTGTTTTAAGGCAAATATATTCGTTTTCAACAATGCCCTCATAGCCTGAGGTGGCGGGCTTTAAAATATGGGTAGTAGGACAATCCTTCGTTGGCAAAGCAATTTGCTTATCTATCAAGCAAACAGCCGCTTTATCTTGAACACCCGCCAGCGAAAGACGTAAGCCATCAAAGCCCATAAATAAAGGTTTAATAGGCAGATTGCGAATGTGATTATAGAGTTCCTCTTCGCTGACAATTTGCCCCCTTAGCGGGGTCTCTAGTTGATCGACTTGAGGTTCTTCCGTGGAGTGAAAAGAGACTGCGCCAGCACAATCATGGCCGATAGCTTGTAGTAAAGAAAAAATATTATTTGCACTGATGCCATATTTTTTAGCGATTATTTTTTTTGCGATTTCGCTTTCAGGTAAAAGCCCTCCAAAGTAAGCCTCGCAGTGTTTCTCATCATACGCTTGTTCACGCAGAGGCAGGCTAAATGAAAGCGCTTGCTTGGCGGAAGAATCATAACAAAAGCTGAGCTTTCCAGAGAGGTTTTGTTCCAGAATACCCATTTGTATTCCATGCAGTCGAACAGAAAGTTTTTTACTCATGCGCTCGAGCATCCAATCGAATACCTAACATACGGACGACTAATAAGGCTTTTCCTAACTGACAGCTGGCTTTCCCATTTTCCAATTCGCGGATAAAACGCTCACCCAAGCCAGAGGCAGCCGCAAGTTGAGCTTGCGTTAACCCTGATTGCTTGCGGATGGTTTTAATCAAGTTGCCAAAATCTTCAGCATTAATAATATCCACGATAGCCATCATCCCGATCGGGTTGTTTTTATCATTATACGGTGCCCTGCAAACAAAAACAACCCGATCAGGACGTTTTTTAATAAGGAATACGGATTTATTCTTAATAATCCCGATCGGGATGTTTTTAAAAATTCTTGAAAAGGGGTCAAGTCTTCACATGACACAACTTAACAAAACAACTTACATATCTCCCTCAGTGTTCTTGAAAATTTAACATCAAGCTTAAGTCGCTCATTTATTCTTCTTATAGTATTACTTATGTTTGCATGACTTTGACAATTATAATGTTCCGCAATTTTAGACAATTTCTCTCCTGCCCATACCCTGCTTCCATAAATAGCTATCTTCCTGGCCTCATTTTCTCGTCCACGCCTTACTTTAAATAATTCCTTTTCATTTATCTTAAAATAAGCCGCGCAATTCTGTGCCACTTCGTTCAGAGTGGGCATATCTTTAACTTGTTTGTAATCTGGCTGAGAAAATTTTCTCTTCTCTGGGTTAAGATCTTTTAACATTTGTTTTCTAAATTGTTTTTTTCCAAAAATAATTGGCAGCTTCTTTCTCTCATAAAATGTTTTAGTCTCCTCATCAAGTCCAGATTCAACAAATTTTCTATATGAGCTCACTTTATTATTCACCATAGAAAGTATTTCGTTTGTTTTTAACCATAGCTCTTTTCTTTTTTTATCAAGATACCCAGGATAACTAGACCAAAGATACTTTTCTAGAAACGGCACTTGCGGATTGAGATGAATATAGCGGCTTACTTGAAGTAAATATGAATCTTTTTGAACTAAAATTGCCTTATAACGACCCCGGAAAAGAGGGCCATCTGTCTTCTCTTCTTTATTAAATCTCTGGGTATAAACACCATTTATATGTCGCATAGCCCGACTTAAATTTGATCTGGGCGTCATAACCAGAAGATGATAGTGATTATCCATTAAGCAATATGCATGTATTTCTATACCAAACTGCTGTACAGATTCGGCTAAAACATTCAAAAAAATTTCTCTATGTTTTTTCTTTGTGTATATATCACGGTAGCCACCACCTCTATTCATAACGTGATACCAGGCATTTTCATATTCTATTCGTAAGGGTCTTGGCATTTCTCGTCTTCTTGTAATTTATAGGTTAACGATTATTACTACCGCCCCTAGTTGTGTCAAGTGAAGACTTGACCCCATTTTTCTTTATTCTGGTTCGCGAGCTAACATGTTATTCTCGTTTGTTTTCTTAACAAGCAGTGAAATCCACTTTATGGTATTTAATAATGCACTTACCAGAACAAAAAATAATTAACACAGATGAGCATTCTCTCACTGTCAATCTCCCTTCGGTTCCTGCCATCATCACACCCTCGCCGATTCCCACTTATCGAAAACTCTTTTCAGAGTTGCTGGTGGGTTTAATGTCGGGCGTGGGTTTTGCTATAGGGACCATTGGGATTGTAGTGGGCGGTATTGCTTATGCGCGTCGTGGGCCGGCGGAGGCTACGGCCGTTTCTGTGATAACCGGGACCATTTACCCAACCACAGCCATTCTATTTGCTTTCTCAAATTCCCTTCCCTTGATTGGCAGTGAAGAGCAGGCAAATTTAAATCGTATTATGGAATTAAGGACAAGTTCTCATGCAGCCTGTTTTTTAGTGGGCTTGGCTCAAAATGCAGGCTTATTTATTTTTGTTAATACCGCTGCGGAGGCTTTATATGGGGAAGAAATTCATCCTATTTTAAGAGATTACCTCTATTATGATTTTCTAACCCATATTTTGTTGTTTTTAAATAATGCCGACATTCATGTTTCTATTTTACTTCGTGAACAGTATTCCATTTTGATACGAGAAATTGCGGGTCTTGTTTTTGGTGCAGGGCTGGCGGTTCCCTTAGCTATTAAAAGTTTATATGGAACTTATTTTTTACCTGGAATTGATTTCGTGCAACAAGCCGCTTGTTTTGTTACCAATAGTATTTATCTGCAGCATCAGTATAAATATTTCTATGTTTCGCGGGGATGGGCGCAACTTAAACAAGATATGAAAGAATATCTCAAGCGTGGTCTGCCGAGTACAGCAATTATTTTGGGCACAGCCACAGCTGATATGACCCTTATTTTATTTTTGGCTCGTTATCCAAAATTTTTACCAGGCTATCAAATGGTTGCTTTGTTTATTCTGCCCCTGCTAGTAGCGCAATTCGTATTGGAGTCTGAAATAACCAGAACCATGGTGCAATATAAAAAGCATCCCTCGCGCGTCTTACTAAGCAGTACTGTAGTGGTCATGGCTTTTCCCTTCATACCCCTTATTCCCTTGACTAGTGCGCCGGATTTTTTCGCCACTTTGATTTCTGGCGATAACAATCCTGATTTAAGGGAAAATATTCATCAGGTCTTGCCTTATGGTCTGGCAGGCATGTTTGCGGAGGGTTTGCGCAGCATGTTTACGGGAATTTTACGAGGCTATGATGACCAAAAGACCCCAGCCCTCATTAATATTTTAATGACCTGGCTATTCACAGTGAGCGCTATTGGCGCAGTCATTGGCAATGCGCCTTTGACTACGATTAATCTATTCCGAAATATTGGGGCACCTTTGATGGTTTCAGCAATCTTAGCCCAGCGTTTATATAAACGAATACAGGAGGACCACAGACCTCACTGTGCTTTTTTACAAAATTTCACTATTTTTCGTAGAGCGCAACCAGAACAAAATGTAGCACAAGCTGTTCAAATTGTTGAAGAAGGGAAAGACCAGGATAAAAAAGCATTTTTTGCAATATAACAAGTACATGAGAAATTAGACAATGCACAATCTTGACATTTTCTTATGAACGATTCACCATCGGCATTGTTTTAAAATTTAAATGTAGTAAAAAATTTGATCTAATTTTAACTAGTAATTATTAAGGTAGCTTATGCATCCCATTGTTAGAAAAGCACTCGAAGAAACCTATTATGGAAGGGCTATAGTAAATATAGATGACTCAGATGAAGAAGGGAAGCCTCGATCTTTGGTTTTTTCAGCTATAATGGGTTTTCAAACTAAGTATAGATACGATTTGGATAGAGAACTTCCTGTCAGTGAATTCTATTCTACCAGTGATAGTGATAGTATATCTCACACCAAGCTTATTAAAGACAGAAATATTTATAATTGGGCTGAACAAGTTATATTTTTTCCTTTCAGACTTATTAAAAACCTTCTGAAATTAGGAACCGAATTTATCTGGAATCTCGCGGCTGGGTATTTAGACAAAAAGTCTGAAGAAGCTTTTAAAAAAGCTGCGGGGAGGACGAAAGATAGTTCCTCAGCTAGCCATGCTTATGGAGCTGGAGTAAGTTATGCTCAAGCTAGTGGTCCCGACATATTCGATCAGAGTAGCCACATACAGAATGGGCACATGTATAATGCTGCCTCATTTAAAAGACCAGTTAAAAGACCAAATCACAATTCCGTATTTAAAAGAAATGGTTTCTACATTTTAGGAATCTTAGCAAAAGGAACCAGTTACCTTTGCTGGATGATTGCCAAGCTAGGTCAAAGTATCACCTCGCCTTTTGCTGCAATGAAAGAAAGCTATATTTATTTTTCAGGAAAAACTGGGTTTAAAACGCTAGGTATTATAGCTGCCGCACTTCGTGGTTCTGTTACGGTGAGCGCCTACGCCTTGATCGCTATTGTTGCCGCTCCCCCGCTTCTGGTCGGGAGTCTCGCTACTGCTGCTAATTGGCTTAGTAGTTTACCTGTTATTAGCAACATTGGTGCTGGCTTGGCAAGCTTTGGCTCAACTCTGGGTTTGAGCAGTGCTGCTGCCGCTACACTAGCCTCCGCAACGGTTGCTCTCACACCGGTTTTAGCAGGTTTAAAGGTCTTAGTTCGTTGGCTTTCTCCATTTAAAAATCAGGAGTATTTTCCTGATGATGATTCTGATGATGGATTTGAGTCAAGATATCAGAGCGCAAGACCTCAGAGCGAACTTTCGAGTTCAACCACCATACTGTCTTCTCTTTGCGCCAGCCTTTCCTCCTGCTGCGACAGACTTTCTTCCTGCATTCAAAGAAAAGCACCACGATCTCAAGCCGAGGATTCATTACCATATGGGCAAGATAATACAAGACAGTATACTGATGAACCTGTTCAAGCTTATGGTCGACAGGGAACAAGAACATCAGCGACAGGCTCATTTAATAATACTACCGATGGAGGATCATCGTGGGCAGAATCATCGTGGGCAGAATCATCATTATACAGAGAAACCAGAACAGGGAGAGACCTTTCTAAAAGATCAGGTGGCTACGGTTACGGTTGGAGGGACCCCCATAAAGGTTCTACCAGAGGTGAATATGGGGCTGCAGTTGATAGTTGGCAACCACCACGACCGGGAAGATGGAAACACGGGCCAGCGTGAATCTTGTTCCTAGCCACCTTCAAACCATTCAGGCGAAGTCTATTTTAAAATTAGGGGAAGAAACCGCCTCATCCCAACCTGAGATCTCATCTCACTAGGGAGCCAGTCGAACCTTTTTCCAACTCTTCCCCTCTAAGGTATAGCGTATCCGCTCATGTCGGCGCCATTGTCTTCTTTGAAAAAATTCATATTCAAAAGGACAAAGCGCATAGCCTCCCCAGTTCTCAGGACAAGGAATCGGCTTTTCAGCATACTCTGTTTCTTGTTGCCTTATTCGCTCATCCAATTCTTCTTCGCTGCTTAAAATAGAACTTTGCACCCAAGCTTGGGCGCTCAGCTGCGAACCTCTCGCCCGAGAGGAAAAATAGGCTTCGTTTTTCTCTCTACTTAATTTTTCTACCCTACCTCTAATTCTGATTTGATAAAACAATTCTGGCCAATAAAAATTAAGCGCCGCAACCGGCTGATGAGCCAGATCTTTGGCTTTTTTACTGCCGTAATGGGTATAAAAAATAAAGCGCTGATCTTCGAGCTCTTTCAACAAGACCATTCGCGTATCAGGATAACCTTTTGCATCGACTGTCGCTAAAATCATAGCCGAGGGATCGGAATGGGAGGATGCTAAAGCTTGCTGAAAATACACGAGGAACTGCTCAAAGGGATCTTCTTTTAGCTCTACCTCGGGAAACAAAGGCGGCAAGTTCTCGGCTTTCATATTTTTTAGCTTTTGGTTTATCTCGACAAGCTTCATCCTATTTTCCTTTCTTTAATCAGAAAAACTTATTTAAAGAACAAAATAAACTTTATTGTCTAAATCATCATCGCAATTCCTAAAAGAGCTAGAGTAAGCTCTAAATTGGATATTTTCATCATAACGGATTCATGCAAAGATAGATCATTCTGTCATGATGAGAACCAATATATGAACTTCAGCCGGTATAAGTCAACCAAGCTAGGCCTTTTAATTTTGATCCTGCTCGTAGTAGTCTTCGCTTTGCTTATCTTAAAAAGGGAAAAGGTCCTACCTTTATTTTTACACTCTATGGGCATGCATGCTACCAGCTTACCCCTACCCCTTTATCATAGTAATACTTCTATTGAAGAGGCTCTCAAACAACGCCGCTCTCATCGCCAATTTAAAAATGAAGCGCTTAATTTACAGCAGGTCGCCCAATTACTGTGGGCAGCACAGGGTCTCACCTCCCCCGTAGGATTTCGCACTGCGCCAAGTGCAGGGGGGCTTTATCCCTTGGAGCTTTATTTAATAAGCGGAAAAGTAGAAAATCTACCAGCAGGCATCTACCATTACTCCCCACAAGCACAGGCCTTGGATTTACTTGCTCGGGGTGATAAACGGCAGGAGCTAGCAACAGCCGCCCACACCCAACATGAGATTCTGGATGCGCCACTTAGTCTGATCATCACTGCTAATTATGCAAAAACGAATCGTCAATATGGCACGCGTAGCGAACGTTTTGTGGATATGGAAGTCGGCCATGCGGCCGAAAATGTCTATCTGCAAACGGTTTCTTTAGGCCTCGGTACAGTTGCCATTGGAGTCTTCGATGAAACGGCCCTGAAACGGATTCTGGGCTTACCGCGTGGGGAGGAACCGCTTTATATTATGCCGGTCGGAAAACCGCTGGGTGAAGAAGCAAAGACATAGGTCATATATTGATCTGTTTTAGCTTAACTGGTATTATTGTTACCAACTTAAAACATCTGAGCTTGTAGGTATCATCATGCTTCTTCATAAACGAACTATTCTTAAAATCAGTTTTTTATCTATTTTCTTGGGTCTTCTTCTTTTATGCTTTTCTATTGTTCACGCCGATCAGGAGTTAATTTCCTTGTTCCCCATCGAAAACTATAATCAAAATCTCGCAACTTGGATTAATCCTGCTGAGTCAGATTATGACAAGCCCTTACTCAGCCCTTCTGTCCAAGAAGAGCATATGAATCTGCTTTATAATCACTATTTCGGGAATCTTTCTCCTTGGGATCTTGCTTATATCAATCAAATCCTGCACCAAGCACCGCCAGACGATTTGTTCACTATAGAACAAAGCATTATTTTAAAATTTAGTAACCAAGGACAAACTGAGGCAACCCTTGGCTATGGTGAAAATTTTCGGCCCTATACAGAGGATTGGCTTGCTCATCTTGCTGAGCAGATTAATGTTAGCCAGCTTCAGAATCTTGTCTATCATCCTGAGAATCGTGCTATTGCCATTGACAACCTGCAGGCTAGAGCTTTGCCTACAGAAGAGCCTCTTTTTTATAGCTATAAATTAGCGGGCCAGGGTTATCCTTTTGACAACCTACAGATTTCTTCTGTATGGGTCGGCACGCCTCTTTATATTTTAGGAGAAACTCGCAATCATCGTTGGTCTTTGGTTGTAACGCCGGAGTTTATTGGCTGGGTTCAAAGTAAAGGTATTGCAAGAACTAATGAAGCCTTTGTGAACCGCTGGAAAGAAGCCGCTAAGAAAAATCTAGTGGCTATTATCCGCTCTGAAACTGCTATCAATGATGAAACAGGGCAATTTCGTTTTACTGCTTATGTGGGCTCCTTTTTTCCAGCGGAGTCTGAGTCCTCGGGGTTCAGAATTTTATTACCTGTAGCAGACATGGAACAGCAGGCGCTAATAAAATATGGGACGCTTTCTACTGACACAGCTGTGCAGATGCCGCTATCTGCAACACCGCAGCATTTTTCAGAAGTGATGCGCGGCCTGATCGGGCGACCCTATGGCTGGGGCGGCATGTATTTTTATAATGATTGTTCGGCGGAATTAAAATATCTGCTTGCGCCCTTTGGAATTTGGTTACCGCGTCATTCTTCTTATCAAGTTTATGCAGGCAAAATGGTTGATATGAGTTCTGCTCCGCGAGATCAACGTCTGGCTTATTTAATGGCTAAGGGTCACCGTTTTTTAACGCTTGTCTATATAGGCGGTCATATCTTTTTATATGTTGGTAATTATCCTAATCCGAACGATAAAGATCATGGCCTGTTTGCTTTAAGCTATCAAAATATGTGGGGTCTTAGTCCTAACCCGCCAACGCGGCGAGCTGTGATTGGCAAGGCTGTGCTTTTTCCTTTGCTTTTAGAATATCCCGAGGATGGAAGTTTAACTTCTCTTGTTGATAAGAAATTTTTTCAGGTTTCGTATTTGGATGAATTGCCGAATTTTGTTATGAAGTTACAAAAGGTGGATCTGAGGATGTTGATGAGTGAGGTCTTGGAATAAGTCAGTTAAAGGAAATAACATGGAAGAAATCGTAGATCTCTCGCGAGGATTTTTACCGGCCTCTGATCCCTTAAAAAAACTACCCTCTGATTTTTCAGCTTGGGAAGAATTGGCCGCGCAATTGCCGAAATTATTGGTGGGGAATCAGTTTAGAAAAAATCTAGAAGCTTTACCTGCTTTTCCTGTTTCGAAACTTCAAACGCCTGCTGAACAAGAACGCGGGATGTTGCTGCTTTCCTTTCTTGCTCATGCCTATATCTGGGGTTGTTTACCCTTGGTTGATACCATCCCAGCTATTTTAGCTCAGCCTTGGTGTGCGGTCGCTGCGCTTTTAGAACGACCGCCAATTCTTTCTTATGCCTCTTATGCGCTACATAATTGGTATCGACTAGATCCAAGAGGTCCTCTTGCCCTAGGTAATATTGCCTTATTGCAAAATTTTCTGGGTGGCATAGATGAAGAATGGTTTGTCTTGGTTCATGTTGATATTGAAGAAAAAGCCGGTGCCGCCCTGCAAAAACTCATTCCTGCACAGAAAGCTGCTGAGAATAAAGATAGCGAAACCTTATTAGCCTGTCTTAAACAAATCACTAACAGCTTAGATAAAATTTGTAGCACGCTAGATCGTATGCCGGAACGCTGTGATCCTTATATTTATTACAATCGTGTCCGTCCTTATATTCATGGTTGGAAAAATAATCCGGCGCTTAGCAAGGGCTTGATCTATGAAGCTTGTTTTAATAATCAACCGCAATTTTATAGAGGTGAAACCGGCGCGCAAAGTTCTATTATCCCCGCGCTTGATTTACTTTTTGGTATTGCCCATCAAGAGGATGAGCTCAGTATTTACTTGAAAGAAATGCGCTTGTATATGCCGCGCGAACATCGCTTGTTTTTGGAAACGCTAGCTAAACAAACTTCTATCAGAACTTATGTCAGCAGCACGCAGGAAAGTGGATCAGAATTGCGTGCGCTTTATAATCAGTGTATTGACTACATCGTTCGTTTTCGTTTCACGCATCTTAAATATGCGGCACTTTATATTCAAAAACAAAGCCAGCACAATAGCTCGAATCCTAATGCTGTTGGCACTGGTGGTACGCCTTTTATGAATTATTTAAGTAAGCATGAAAAAGAAGCTGAAAAGTTTAAGCTGGCGTAGTAATAGTTATTGGCTTTTATCATGCTCTTAGCTCGCATCCCAACCTGCTTCGAGATAATTTTTGCACTAAAATCAAATACTTATATTTTTAATACTCTCCTAAGCTTTGAATGCTATACTTTTTTTGGTAAATTAATATGTAAATGTTAACTTTATATACAAAATAGCTATGAAAACGAGGGGATTTGAATGAGTTTAAGCCATAGCAATATTAAACCACAATCTAATGACAAAAATGAGAATGTTCAAGCTAATCCACTAGAAAAGGCAGGCTTAGTAGTAAATGATTTTCTAAAATGGCGTGAAGGTATAACATGGCATGAAGATACAAAATGGCGTGAAGAAATGAGTCGTTTTAATCAGGATGGAAATACTATTCTCCATCTTTTATTGTCAAATCCTGATACTATTAAATATGATGATATTAGTAATTATGACATTAAATCAACTATAAAATGGTTTATAAAGAATGGATATGAGGTAAAAAACACAAATAAAAAAGGCGAAACAGCACTCGATTGTCTTCTGTCTCAGCCTGATCACGGCCTCCAATTACAAAACGACCTGCCAGAAATCATTGATCTTTTCATAAAAGCTGAAATAAAGCCAGATGTTCCAGTTGAAAAATCCACCTACTTTTACCTTTTATGGATACAAAAGGTATTAATGCACTCTGTTCAACTTCATGAACAAGTCTTGAATCATTTTCTTCGATATGTCGTTAGATGTGAAGATGTGATTCTAGACGAAGAAGAACATATAGATTTAACTGATATTAAACTTACAATTATTGATAGCTTACTAACCAAAGGAGCTAAAATTAATCACATACATAAAGATAAGACTGTCTTGGATTATGCGATTAGAAAAAAAGCACAAATTAGAGAAGAAATTTCAGAAAAAGCTACATTCCTTATCAAAAAAATTATCAAGCATCTAAAATCTAAAAATTCTAAAACCTTTGAGCAACTGATAAATGAAGCTACACAACTTAGCAAAATAGCTTTCAAGCATCTAAGACCTAAAAATTATAAAACCTTTGAGCAACCAACAGCAGAAGAAAAATCTCAAAATTCTTTAGTCCAGACAACAGAGAAAGAAGACACTTCGACCATTTCTCCGGAACCAAACTCTTCTTTAGAAGAGGCTAAAAGTGATAACACCGCAAGTTCTAATGAAACCACTCAAGCTGTTAGCATCAAAACATCAGTCCCAACTGCTTTTTCTAAAGTTACAGATTTTATTAAACAGAATTGGGAAACAATAAAATCATTCGAATTTTTCAAATCTAAATCTCTTGATGAGGTCTTAAGAAAATATAACTCTTGTGATAAAATTCGTGAGCTTGCTGCAATTCTGATTAGCTATTATGAGTCCTATTGTGAGGTCTCAGATTTACTGTTTGGAGACACACCCAACGCTGACTTGGTCTTGCGGTCGCTTAAGCATGTAAAAAAATTAGCAAAGAATTTAGACCATCCTTATTTACAGCCCTTAAGGAGTTATGCAAACACCTTAGAAAAATCAGGAGGGGATAAAGCAAAAAAGAAAGCAGTGGCTTTGCATAAACTACTTGATGAGTGCCTAAATTTGTCAGCTGACCGAAATTTATCATTAGATGAAGAGATCTACAATAAATTACAGGAATTATCACCTGCAGATAGCAACCTATTTAATACCCCTAGAAATAAATTCTCCTTCTGGCAAACAACAACCGCTGGGCTAATTGTAACTGCAAAAAATCAATTAATTGAAAAGATCGCAGCTCAGAAAAACAGGCCGTGGACTCTCCGCCTTGATCATGTTGATTTATGCCCTTTGCGGAATCATGCAAACATCTTGAAAGAATCAATCTTTGATGAAAAAGCGAGAATGAAAGGAGCAGCTTTACATACATTACTTGATAGCTGTATAGATTTATCAGCTCAGGAAATCTGTACTAAATTACAGAGCTTATCGTCCATTAATAAAAAACTATTCGAGACTTCTAGAAATCCCTTACTTGATTATTTCTGTAGAAAAACACAAACAACAACCACTGGACTAATTGAAACTGCAATAAAGCAATTAAAGGAAAAATTCGAATATAATGAGACAAGCACGAGAAAATCATTAAATAGCAAATAGTTGTTAATTTTCTCTGTAAGTATTCGGTTAACCTAGAGAAGTTGTCATTCCGGCATGCTTTAAGCCGGAATCTAGGGCATGTAAAAGCCTGGATGCCAGCTAAAAGCATGCTGGCATGACAGAGTATGGGGTTTTGGGGTTAACTAAATACTTAATTTTCTCTTACCAAATCATATTCCGGTTTGTATTTCAGATTACCCGAATGCTTACGTGGAATTAATTACTTTTCACAGCAGGACCACGACGGCCACCACGATGTTCTGCTTGGCCAGGGCCTTGCTTTTGTTTTTGTTTTTGCGATTTTACTCTTCTACTAAACCAAGATTGTTTTTGGTTTTCTGCCCTCTTATCTTCCAGTTCCTTATTCGCTGGTTGTTCTACTTCTGGTTTACCTTCTGCCACATTCTCATTCTTTCCACCAAAAAATCCCTGTGCAGCAGAGGATGGCAGATCTGGCGCCTTGGGAACCGCTCCAAGATCTACGCCTGCCATAACTTTTTCCTGACCTTGTTGTATCTTAACTTGAAGTGCTCCCTCAACTTGAGGTCCCATCTCAACTTGAGCTGCTACCCCAACTTGATGTTCTGGTACTACCTCAGCTTGAAGTCCTGCCTCAATTTTTGGTCCTTCAACTTGTTGTCCCTCAAGCTGTTGTACCTGCGCCTCCGGCTCCGGCTTCTCTTCTGGCAAGGCTGGTAATTTGTCTTTTATTCTCGACACGCTGCCAGCCGTAAAAAAATTAATAAATTTTGACCATTTAGGATGTTCCTGATAATAATGATAATCACGAAGTGCGGTTAATTGCTCGCGTAAGGCAGGATCGATATCTTTCTCTTTTGCAATATCAAAGCCATGTTGCCAACAAAATAGTAAATTAACAGCCAGCTTTTTAATCAACAAACTTGAATCAATCCCTTTTCTACCTTTGAGTGCTTGGACAATAGTATTATAGTCTTGCTCTGCTTCTGCTTTTTCTCCAGCTATCCTAGCTTTCATAAAGCTATATCCAGTATATCCTATATAGCCGACTGCCACAGTCAGCCCGGCTGCTATCACAGCTACGCCAACCCAAGAAGCTAAGCTCATGCCCGCGATTACTGAAGCAACAGCCAGTGTGGTACTACTAGTTATTGCACCATCAGCTTCATTGAGCGGTCCTCCCACTATGCCAGTGACAACATTACGGAATCTGCCTAACAAGCTACCAGCAGCCATCAGTTGGAGAGACATTTTAATAGAAGCAATTAAGGTAGGATCTGGTATCGTGCGCCTTTTAAGATAAGTATTGAGAGTGTCAGCATTAGTAAAAATCAAATCGCCCAGTACTTGATATTTTCCAGGGTCCTTAGAAGGATTCTTGCGGAGCGCTTTGACAACAGCTCCCATATCTTCTGCAGCTTGATCTTGATACATAGCTGCCAGTTTTTCTAAACTTTCTTTATCTGAAAAATCCTTGCATTTTTTAAACCATCGTGGCAAGACTCGTAGCACTGCAACACGGGGCTTTAAGGGCTCTGGCCCTTCTTCAAGCTGCTCTTGCTTCTGTTCTACAACTACAGCTTCTGCCTGCAGTAAATGTTCTAAAATCTCTGACACTTCTTTAACCGAAAGCCCCTTTTCTGCTGCTGTTTCTAATAATTGACCTAAGTAATTACGTTCCGCTGGCGCTTGAAGAACTTCTTTGTTTGCATCCTCTTCTGCTTTGCTATCATGATAATATTTTGCAGCTATAGCGCCTGCAGCTGCTCCTAAAAGCGCTCCACCAGCTGCTCCTATAATAGGAACGAGAAAAGCTCCTGCAGCAGCTCCTGCAGCAGCTCCTCCTACTACTCCTGCTCCTCCTCTTTGTGCTGCCCTTCCAGCTTGTGAGTCTATTGCCACAGCAGCTTGATGGAGAGCTGCATCGCGCATATCACGCAGGGCATCTGCTCTCGATCGACCTCCAATCAGCATTTGAATTGCTATATGATTGTGTAGCACAAGCTTACAGGTCTCAGCACTGGCTTCTCTAGAAAAATCAGCGGGACTCGTTCCAATTTCTAGTAAAACTAAGGGAGTAATCTTTAGCTTAAAATCATCAACAACCTTATCTTGAACCTTACCTTCATATTTCATTACTATCTTCATCAGACGGTGTCGATAACTTCGACCTATAAGTTCATTCCCTCCTGCATTCACTGATTCATAAAGCTCATGAAGACAACCGCCTTTCTCTAATTCAGTTAATATGTTCCATCCAATTTTTCTCACCTTGGGTTGATCTGCATGATCACGAATATAATTACATATTTTTTCCATCATTTTATGAGAAAAACAAATGATTAAAGCCGCTTCATTGCCTTCTAATAACTCTAGCACCTCACTCGCTGCCAAACCTTCTCGCAGTGCAGCCATTTTTGCTAACAAGTGAGGTGAGTCTTCGCCACCCAGTCGCTCTTTAGCAACTTGCCATGAAGGCAGGCTTCTCAGAAAGGCTACTTTCGCTTGCCTATCTAAGCGTTTGATTTGTTCACTGGATAAATTCACCAGATCAAGTGTTGAAACTAAAGACTTTAGTTCCTGCCCTGAGAGGCTAGTTAGCACATTTTTTTGCGTAAGACAGACCCATCGACGCCAGTTAGGCAAGTCTTCTGCTTTCTTTTCTTCAAAGAACCATTCTTTTGATTTCTGTGCTGCGGCACAGAATACCGGTAGTACATTCATGATAGCCTGAGAGGCTGCTATTTCCTCATCCTTAGCTTCTTCTTCTTTTATGACTAAGCTATCTAGCTGACTTGCAGTAATATCATGGGCAAAGTCTCGATTAGCAAGATGAATTAAATTTTGTTGTAAGCACTTATTTTTCACGAGCCAGTTAACAATTTCAGCATCTCGCAAAATAACCTGAATAGCATCCCAGCTTGCTTCTCTAAAAAACTCAGCAGCATTAGCTCTGTTTCGTGTAATTTCCTCTCTAATCATGGGAGTAACGATCAAGGCATAACCATCACTTTTTTGATAGCTATACAGTAAGGCAACCATAAGAAGATGCCGATAACTACGCAGATTGAAAAGTCGATGCCCCGCTTCATTCACTTTTTCTTTGTGTATGATAAGATTTTCCTTATCCAACTCATGCATGATCTGCCATCCTAATTTTCTGATCTTAGGATTTTTAGCATTTTTCTGAATGCACTCGCAGATCCACTGAATTAACTTTTCATTATGAAAAGCAAGAACGAGGCCTGCATCAGAATCACGAATTAGGTCAATCTCTTGCGCAGTAAAATCATAACTTAAGGCCTGTACTTTAGCTATAAACCGCTCATCACCACCGAGAGCTGCCTTAGCCTCTTCCAAGGAAGCAAATTTATTAATAAAAGCTACTCTTGCACTTCTATTTAATCTTTTGATTTGATTGTCTGACAATTCACTTAGATCAAGGTCCTGAACATAGTGATTCAAAGTTTCAGCAGACATCTGGCGAACGATTCTTTCTTGTGTCAGCATTCCCCAGCGCAGCCATTTTGAATCCTGATTTACCAAAGCCTCTTTAAGCTTCTCTTCGTTTAAATTCTCTATATTCTGTAAAAAGCGAGGGAGTTCATTTAATAAGAGTCCCAGTGCTTCCTTGTCCTTTTCTTGTAAGACTTTTAAAATTTGACCTAAGTCATCGAGAGAAAGACTTTTTGCAGCTCTTTCTAAACACTGTCCTAAGCAATTTCTTTGCTTCAGTTCATCTTCAATTACATTTTTAACACGATCTGCATGCGAAATAGCAGCAGCAAGAAATCTCACGAGCGCAGGATCTTGTAAAATAACTTTGATTACGTCAATACTGGCGTCTCTAGAAAAATCAGCAGGACTGGTTTCAATTTCTAGTCGAACCAGTTTTGTCAATTTAAATTCACCATCCTCTTCTTGATTATAATTATACAGATAGGCTTCCATCAGGCGATGTCGATAACTTCGCCACAGTCCATATCCCTTCTCATTGATTGGATCTAAAAAATCTTTCAAGAATCCTTCTTCATCTAATTCTCGCAATAATTCACCAGCTAATTTTCTCGCTAATTTTCTGTGTTTAGGATCTTTAGAACTATTTTGAAGAGCATTGACAATTTCAACAAGGGTCGCTTCTTTGAAAGATAAAATGCAGCCTGCTTCTGAATGATTTTCTAAAAAATGCTGCGCTTGTGCACTGTCAAAATCGTAATTGAAAGCTTTTGCTCTTACTTGAAAAAGTTCTGGGTCATTGGCACTCAGGAAGGCCTTACAGGCTTGCCAGGATTCAAAACTTTCTATGAATGCGATTCTTGCTCGTAGATCTAAACGCATGATTTGATCAGGCGCTAATAAATTTGCTTCTATCAGTTTTCTTACTTCTCGACCTAAGTCTTCTGCTTTCATTTCAGATACAATTTCTGCTCGCGTCAACATCACCCATAGTAGCCAGGATGGTTCTTTTTGCTTATTGAGTTCTTCACGAAAGCGATCTTCTGTCCACTCTGTAAAAAAGTGAGGGATCTCATTTAATAAGGTCGAAAAAGCCTCTGGATCGGAAGACTGCAAACCTTTCAAGATTTCACCCAATTCCTCCATTGTTAAACCCTTGGCTGCTGCGCCTTGCAAAGCCAGTCCCAAGCAGTTTAGGCGATGAATTTCTTTCACAAATAAATTGGGCAAGGCATCATAATTCGATTCTTTATTTGAAAGAAGCCGTACAGCCCGGGGATCCAATAAAATCACTTTAAGCGCAGCGGCACTCGCCTCTCTAGCAAAATCAGCGGGGCTGGTTGCTATTTCTTGTAAAACAAGGTCATTAACTATTAAATATCCATCTGTGTCCTGATACCCATATAAACTGCCTTTCATGAGACCATGTCTATAGCTTCTCCATAGTAAAAATCCCGGCTCATTGACAGCCTCTGCTAAGGGCTGATGATCTTTCAGAAAACCATGGTCTAGCTCCTGTAAGATATTCCATCCCCATTTTCTTTTTTTATCATCTTCAGCTCCTACTTCAATGAAAGAAGCAATAGTCTTAAGATGTTGTTTACTAAACACAATCATTAAACCAACTTCATGATTAATTAATTCTTCAACATCCGCATATGTCATTTCACAACGCAGCGCTTCAATTCTTTCATTCAAAATTTGCAGATCAAGGGGCTCACCGCCCAGAATTTTTTTAGCCTCCTCCCATGAGTGTAAGCTTTTAATAAAATTCATTCTGGTTTTTTTATCGTATTGAATTATTTTATAATTAGATAATTTTTGTATATTCTCTTGGTTGAGGCCCTGCTCGACTAAGTGCTTTCTTTGCTCTTGTACAACGGCCTCTCTCGCTCGCATGCGCAGTTCATCCACTGCATAAAGATAAGGGTGTAGTTCAGCCTGTGATTTTACCCCATGTGCTGCAGGGTATTTATCAAAGTCGAAATATTTTGCAAAATGTGCGGGAGTTTTTCGTTCTTTACCCTTAAAAAGCTCTTTCTTTTTGGACTCAGCGGAAAGGGCTTCGAGAGTAGTCGCATAGCCTTCTGGCAATTTAAGATATTTTTTATCCTCTTCCTTCTTTAGGTCACGCTTTAAATCGACTACCGCTAACTGAATTCTATTTTTTAATTCTGTATAAGATTTTGCTTTAGCAGCTTTTTCATCAGCAGGTAGGCGTAGATAATTTTCCGCTGCAGCATAGATATGCATGAGGTAAGCTACTTTCCAAGCATCTCCTTCATTTAGGTTTGTCCACAAGCCATAATAAAAAACATTACTGAAAGAGGATTCTTGGCCTTCGCTCAAATCTAAGCCTTTCATTTTTTCTTGAATCCTGTCTAGTGATTTTTCTTCTGCTACACTGTTATAAGCTGTATTAAAAAGGATGTCTTGTTTAGCTTGCTCACTAGGATCCAAGTCAGTCTTTCCATTACCTAATCTTAATTTTATATAGGCCTCTGCTGCGTATTTAATTTTTAATACGGCAAGCTCTTCAGCGTCTTGTTGTTGTTCCGCTTGATAATTAAAATGCCCCTGCATAGTAGAGAATCCTCGTTTTAAATTCTTAGTCCATCTACCTACTTAAGAAGTATAGACGAGGATTTTTAAAATGTGGGGTGGGAGGAAAAAAGCTGCTCTTTTTACTGGTTTAGCTGAAAAATATGTGAATTCAAGAAGTTATGGAAATAAACCCGTAAGTAGTAAGTAGGGTGGATTAGGCGCTTTTTGCCGTAAT
>CAYXNR010000002.1:0-86549 GCA_964466595.1 uncultured Coxiellaceae bacterium
CAGTGTTGAAACACGAAACTCCCGCCATACCGTTAGGTTGGCGGGAGTAGTTCATGGTAGGGGTGACGAGTTTTTCGTCGATGGTGATTTCCACTATAATATGTGTTTGTGGCTGCCTGTGCCAAGGAAATCGCCCATGAATATCAAATGATTCTTGTCCCCGAGGGTGCGGGTTGCGTTCAGTATGGCGCTTGCAAATAATTTCCATAGGTGCGTAAGCATCCAATAGTTTTACTGCTTGAGCGCAGGCTTTTTGCATCGCGTTAGCCATGTCAATGCCCGTCGGTACACCTTCAATGCCGGTGAAGTCGAGGTCTTCTGAGAATCTGTAATTGCCAAAGTAGCATTTCTTCAGCGCTGTACCCCCTTTGAAAACAAGGCTATCTTGCAGAATTTTAACCTGTGATATGCCTGCCAATATCCAAGATAGCAAATAATCTCTTTCTATCACTTCCCAAGCAAGGCCAGTGTGATTTCTTTTTTCCAATAACCGATTGCGCAATGATTTCATTTTTATTTTCCTGGCAAGTTAACTTGTACCATCCATCTTTTATCACAAGGACCGCGTCGCGGTGAGGTGGGGTCTAATGCACGGTATCCTTTGATTGGCACCGCTAATAAAGGTTGAAGTATCTCGTGGTTTATTCCCTGGTGCTCTAGAATCCAACCTAATCTTTTGATTGTGGAAGTATCAAGCTTTAAGACATATTCTATGATTTTCTGAATATCTAACTTTGCACTATTTTTTTCAAAAGCATGAAGTACTTCAAAAAATCCGCCACAGTATTGTGGAGCCATGAGACAATCAAGCAGTGTTCTTTCTTTATCTGTTATATTCACCTTAGACTCGTTTATCCATACTGCTTCAATTCCGAAAAATCGATTTGATTTGGTATGAATGACTTGATAAATGGTCTCATGAATCCGAAGCGCTTTGCCAGCATGATTGGGCGCACGTGCTGGCGTGAGAATAAAGACTGTTCTAGGTGTTTGCTCAGTGAGTCCATGATAATTTAATGCCGACCAATGGCTGATGGCAGCAGGTTGAAGGAGTGCCATAGCGATTTCAAACTCATGCAGCGGCGCGATGCCTGGCATAGAACTCGATAGAGAATATAGACCTTTCCTTAATCGAATAATCCATCCTGCTTTTGTCAAATGATGAAGGGCTTGACGTAAATATTCCTTCGAGATGCCGACAGAGGGCGCTAAGTCTTTTGCTTGGTCAGTATTAAAAATAACCATCCCTCTCTCGGCAATTTTTCTAATAAGCTCGATTCCCGACGTTGAGTGTATAAGAGGACGATTTGCCATAGGCTTCTCTAAAGGCCAGCATTAATTATAAATAATAACATTATAGTTCGATATTATCAAACAATAGTTAAATTAAGTATAATTTTAGTTGCTTTTAGTTGGCAGGACACCTTATCCGGAATTCGCGTTTAAAGATCCGGAATTTGCGTTTAAAGATATGGGTTTTTCTAAAGATTGGGAACAACACATTTTTTGGAAAGCGTAACTTGAAAACCTACCGTGCTCAAGATGGCTTGCTACTCTCATTAAGAATGGGATTGGTGGTTTAAATTGACTGCTTATACCGCCGGCGACTATTCATTTATTTATTTTGAGTGATGCTGCTCACCTTTGGAAAAGATTTGCTTCTCGGTTTCGTGAAAACGGGTAGCAAAGATAAAATTTTGGCGAATTCTGAGTGTTAACACTCAATTTTCACTGAAAATGGATTGCATACGCTCAGATTTCATGAAGCGAAGCAAGCCTATGTTATTTGCAGAACTCCAAAACCCTATCGACTAGTGCCTCAGATCATGGCGCTTCCTTGCAAGAATTAGAGAGAGTATTTCTGAGGCCGACTAAATAATGCTATATTAGCCAAAAAATAAAATGAGATTTTTATGATGAATATCCCTCAAAAAATGAAAGCTGCTATTCTAATGGAGTTAGGTTCCCCCCTTAAACTAGTGGAAGGAGTTTCTCATGCATAAACTAGTAGTTATTGGCAGTAATTCATTTTCTGGTTCCAGCTTTGTTGATCTTGCCCTCAATCAAGGTGCGGAAGTCATCGGTACCAGTCGTTCTCTAGAGCCCGTTGATGCTTTCTTGCCCTATAAGTGGCGCCCACATCAACGCTTTGTTTTCCATCCCCTCGATCTGAACAAACACTTGCCAGAGCTCATGGAGCTGATCAAGAAATTTAAACCAGACTATGTTGTTAATTTTGCTGCCCAAAGTATGGTAGCCGAAAGCTGGCGATCGCCAGGAGATTGGTTTCTGACAAATGCTGTTTCTACGATTAAGTTGCATGAGGAGCTACGTCATTGTGACTTTTTGAAGCGCTATGTTCATGTTTCAACGCCTGAAGTATATGGCTCTTGTTCGGGTTTTGTAAAAGAAAATTTTTCCTTCAATCCGAGTACGCCTTATGCTGTTTCGCGTGCTGCAGCTGATCTTAGTCTTAATACTTTTTATCAGGCCTATCAATTTCCAGTTGTCACGACAAGGGCAGCAAATGTCTATGGTCCTGGTCAACAACTTTATCGAATTATTCCGCGGACTATTTTATTTATTTTGCTAGGTCGCAAACTGCAGCTGCATGGTGGCGGTGTTTCTACACGTTCCTTTATTCATATGAAAGATGTATCAGAGGCAACATGGCGGATTATGGAAAAAGGAAATAATGGTAGCACCTATCATATCTCCACCCGTGAAATTGTTTCTATCCGAGAACTCGTGGAAAGCATTTGTCAAAAATTGGGTGTTCATTTTGAAGAACATGTTGAGGTCGTCGGAGAACGTTTAGGTAAGGACGCAGCTTATCAACTGGATAGTACAAAATTGCGCAAGGAGCTCGATTGGCAGGATCGCTTCAACTTAGATCAGGGACTGGACGATTGTATTGCCTGGGTGCGTCAGCATTTTGACACCCTGAAATCTCAACCCTATGACTATATCCATAAACCCTAATGACTATGATCTCTATTCACGAATTTGAAAAGCTTGCGCGTCTTTATCTGGTTGAACAACTGCCGCGTTTGATTCGGCAGCGTGAATAATTTTTTATGAGGTAGGCCTTGTGACAATACTCCCCAAAACGATGAAAGCAGCAATTCTTACTGAATTGCGTGCTCCGCTTGCCCTAGCTGAGGTTAATCTTCCTGAGAAGCTTGAAGTGGGCCAAGTGCTCGTCAAAGTCCACTATAGTGGCATCTGTGGTTCCCAGTTGGGTGAAATCGAGGGCATTAAAGGCGAGGATAAATTTCTGCCCCATCTTTTAGGGCATGAAGGTTCGGGTACGGTACTCGCTATTGGTCCGGGGGTCCGTTATGTGAAGCCGGAGGATAAAGTTGTGCTACATTGGCGGAAAGGTTTAGGGATTGAATCTGAAACACCTTCTTATTCTTGGGAGGGAAGGAAAGTGAATGCTGGGTGGATCGCTACTTTTAATGAATATGCTATTGTTTCAGAAAATCGCCTTACTGCAATTCCGGCGGATAGTGATCTGGCGGTTGCTGCTTTGTTTGGCTGTGCTGTGACGACGGGTTTTGGTGTGATTGTGAATAATGCTAAGGTTCGCATCGGTGAATCTGTAGTTGTTTTTGGGGCTGGTGGTATTGGTCTTAATATTGTGCAGGCAGCGGCTTTGGTTTCAGCTTATCCGATTATTGCGGTTGATTTACATGATAATAAACTGGAGCTGGCGAAGAGTATGGGAGCGACTCATCTTATTAATAGCTCGACAATGGATGCTCAAAAAGCTATTCAGAAAATTGTTGGTGCTGGCAAGCTTGATGTTTTTGTGGACAATACTGGTGTTCCCGCTATTATTGAAATGGGCTATCAATTAATTAAGCCGCAGGGATGTGTTACCTTGGTTGGTGTGCCTCGGAAGGGGGATAATATTAATATTTATTCTTTGCCGCTGCATTTTGGTAAAGGGTTAAGAGGTTCTCATGGGGGAGAGGCGGTTCCGCATCAGGATATTCCGCGTTATCAGCAGTTGTTTAATGTGGGGCGTATCAAACTACGTGAGCTCATTACGGATTTCTGTTCATTGGATAAAATTAATGATGCTTTGATTAATATCCGCAGCGGTAAAATTGTAGGTCGATGTGTCATACAGATGAATGATAAATAATGATGACTCTCAAAACCTGCATTCTCTGTCATAGTAGCTTATCGGGTTCCTTTCTTGATCTCGGAAAGCTCCCACTCTGTAATGGTTTTGTCTTACAGACAGAATTAGCTTGTAGTACCTATTCTCTCATGCTTGCTGAATGTCCGCAGTGTTCCCTCATTCAGTTGTTGGATCCACCCCCGGTAGAGGAACTGATCCCTCGGTTTCCCTGGATACGTTACAATGAACCCGATGGCCATTTAGAGGCTGTTAGTTTGCAGCTTCAGTCTTATCTTTCGCCTCTAGCACGTATTTATGGCGTTGGCCCTTTTGATCAACCCTTACTGAATCAACTGAGCGCGCACGGGTATGATGGTGAAATGCTAGATCTCTTATCTCTTGGTTCTAAAGCAACTATAGACCGGTATCCTTACCTTGAAACCTTACAAGCTTGTTTGCAGCCGCCACTCTTGCAAGAACTAGCCCACAGAAAAGGTCAAAGCCAGCTTGTCATCTGCCGTTATCTGCTTGAACATTGTCGTGATCCTCTTATAGCGCTCGATAGCCTCCGTCCTTTACTGGCCGAAAATGGCCTTGCTTTGATCGAAGTTCCAGATAGTAGTAAATTTCTCAATAACAAAGATTACAGCTTCATTTGGGAAGAACATACTTGTTATTTCACTCCGGAGAGTCTCACCCATTTATTTCAGCGAGCTCACTACGAGTTATTATCTTTGATGAAATTTGAAGGCCAGCTTGAAGATGCGCTTGTGGCAATAGTTCAACCATTGCAAAAGGCCTTTCGTAAACTACCATTTCTCGAAAGTAAAAATTCAAGTCTTTTTAGCGCTTATCGGAACGCTTTTTCCACTATCCGCCATGCCTGGCAGGAAAACCTCGCTGCTGTTTATGCTAGAAAGGACAAAGTCGCGCTTTTTGGCGCAGGACATCAAGCTATTATGTTTGTTAACACGTTTGGTTTAGACGGTCTTGTTTCCTATTTGGTTGATGATGATATCAAAAAACAAGCTTATTTCACGCCCGGGTTTCATTTACCCATTGTGGCTTCAGAAAAATTATTGGCGGATGATAAAATAGACACCTGTTTATTAGCGGTGAATCCACGTATTGAAAACAAAATTCTAGAAAAATGCCAAACACTTTTGCAGCGTGGTGGGAAAATATATTCCATTTTTACAGGTAGTCATTTAAAACCGTCCTGGATAGGAGAAAAAATGCTATGCAGTTTATAAAAAAGTCACCTGAAATCTATTTATCTCAGGCTGAAATTGTTACCATTGGCCAAAAGGAAATCGATTTTCTCAAGGTGGCCATTAAAGAGACACCGCAGAAGCGTGTGCGCATCAATCTCCATCCTTCGAATGACGATGGCTTGCATGAAATGTTTATTGCTATTGAAAAAGGTTCCTACATTCGTCCTCACAAGCACCCTAATAAGAGTGAAGCTTTTCATGCTGTCTATGGTGCTGCGAAAATTGTGATTTTTACAGATGAAGGTGGAATTAAAGAAGTGGTTGACTTAGCTGTAGAGACGCCAGGTAAACCTTTTTATTACAGGCTGTCTAAGCCTTATTTTCATACCTTGCTCTTGCAGACTGAACTTTTGATCATTCATGAAATCACCAATGGACCCTTTATTCCCGGAGGAACGATCTATGCATCCTTTGCTCCGAGTGGTAATAGTCCGACTGAGAATGCTGCTTTT
This sequence comes from uncultured Coxiellaceae bacterium, assembly GCA_964466595.1. GTDB lineage: Bacteria > Pseudomonadota > Gammaproteobacteria > DSM-16500 > DSM-16500 > JABDGC01. Next base: position 5,859 of record CAYXNR010000002.1, read on the forward strand.
GAGTCGCAGCTCGCTAAACAGGTCGCTTCCCGATGAGGCATAAAGAACAAGTGGTTGTTGTTGGCGGTACTAAAGGCCTAGGAAAAGTAGTAGTGCAACGCTTTCTTGACCGTGGTTATCCGGTGACAGTACTTTCACGTAAGCCTTCGGAGCAGCAGGACAGTAATAAAGGGTTGCGCCATGTTTCTGTCGATTTGGAAAGGCTGACAGAGACTCATTCTATTGTTCAGCAAGTAGTTGCAGAAGGTGGGCCCTTGCGTTATTTGGTATTTTCCCAGCGTTATCGAGGTAGCGAAGATCCTTGGGTAGGCGAACTACAAGTGAGCTTAACGGCAACTTATTTACTCATTAAAGCCTTCGCTGATCATTTTTGTAGTGAAGATGACAAAGGTGTCGGTGTGGTTAGCTCCGTGTATGCTGATTTTGTCGGAGGCTCTCAACCAGCGAGTTATCATGTTGCCAAGGCTGGTTTGAATCAACTTATTAAATATTATGCTTGGGTTCTAGGACAAAAAGGCATACGCATCAATGGTATTATGCCTTTGACCTATCTCAAGGCAGAGTCACGCGATTATTATTTGTCTACGCCTGACTTGATGAATCTCTACAGACGCTTTGTCCCTCTCAAACGCTTGGGTAGTGCTGAGGATTCGGCTAATTTAATTGATTTTCTTTGCAGTGACAAAGCAGCCTTCATTAATGGTCAATGTATTTTTATCGATGGGGGTGTTTCTGTTATCTGGCCGGAGGAATTAGCAAAGTCTTTAACTGGAATCGAGTAAAATATAAAATCTCCCCAAAGTAAATGAGGAAAGGTATAATTCCTCAACTCAAAAAAGTAAATACAAGGAGTTTCTATGAGTGGCTATACCCATCGCAATGATTGTCGTCTCTGTGAGTCCAGTAAGCTCGACTTGGTACTCCCGATTCTGCCCTCGGCTATTGGCGATGCTTTTGTCGCCAAAGAGCAGTTGAAGGAAAAACAAGAGGTCTATCCTTTGGATACCTATCTTTGTGTTAACTGCGGACATCTTCAAAATTTAGATATTGTCGATCCTGAGGTCTTATTTCGAAACTATACTTATCGAACTTCGGTTTCTTTAGGCTTGGTCGAGCATTTCCGTCTTTATGCAGCTGATGCTGTGCAAAATCTTAAAATTCCAGCTGATTCTTTAGTGGTTGAGTTAGGTAGTAATGATGGTTCATTACTTAAAGCTTTTAAAGCTTTGGGAATGAAAGTCATCGGTGTTGATCCTGCTCTTACTATTGCACTTTCTGCAACTGAGAGCGGAATTCCCACTTTTCCAGAATTTTTTACCGCTGCTTTGGCCAAAAAAATAGGCGAAGAAAGCGGATTAGCTTCGCTGATCTGCGCTAATAACGTTTTTGCTCATGCCGACAATTTAGCTGATATTGTTCTTGGCATCCGCAATCTACTGTCGCCTGATGGTGTTTTTATTTTTGAGGTGTCCTATGTGCCAGACATTATAGATAATTTTGTCTTTGATACTATTTATCATGAGCACGTTTCTCATCATGCTTTAATTCCACTAGAGTGTTTTTTTAATCGTCTGGACCTGACTTTATTTGACGTTAAGCGGGTGCAATCTAAGGGAGGTTCAATTCGTGGCTTCGCTCAACCACTCTCTACAGGTAAACGACAAAAATCAGCACAATTGATTAAACTAATCGAAGAAGAAGAGCGCCGTGGTATCACGACTCCTGCTATTTATCATGGTTTTTATAGGGCTATTGAAGAGCGTAAACAAGCAACACTGGTTTATTTGGAACAAGCTAAGAGGGAGGGCAAGAAAATTGCAGCCTATGGAGCTTCTACTACGACGACGACTTTGATGTATCACTTTGAGCTTGGTCAGTATGTGGAATACATCGTGGATGATAATCCACTTAAACATAATTTATTTAGTCCCGGACTACATATTCCGGTTGTGTCTTCTACGGAGCTTTATACGCGTCGCCCAGATATTGTAATTATTTTAGCCTGGATTTATGCTGACCCGATTATCAGGAGACATCAATGCTTTATAAAAGAAGGTGGTCAGTTTTTAATTCCCTTGCCGGAAGTGAAGCTTGTTTGACAAATAAAAGAAAAAAGTTGGGATAATAAAATTAAAGTATGTTATTTAATTCCTTTGAATTTATCTTAATGTTTATGCCCCTGACAATATTGGGCTATTTTTTAATTGAAAAGCTAACAAGAGAAACGATGTATAGTTTATTCTTTTTGGCTGCTGCTTCGCTTTGCTTTTACGCCTATTGGGACTTGCGTTTTCTTCCTATTATTCTTGGGTCTATTATTGTTAATTACTACTTTGGTCTTTTTTTAGGTAAGACAAAGCAGATTCATTGGCGTCGCAAGCTAATATTTATTATTGCAATTACCTCCAATCTGCTTGTTTTGGGTTTCTATAAGTATATTAATTTTGGTGCTCATATCTGGAGTATAACTTCTGGAAATTCATTAAAAACTTTTGATATTGTCTTGCCTTTGGGCATTTCTTTTTTTACCTTCACTCAAATTGCTTATTTAGCTGATATTTTTTTAGGTTATCCTAGAGAAAAGAGTTTTATTAAATATTTGCTTTTTGTAACTTATTTCCCACATTTAATTGCTGGACCTATCCTTCATCATAAAGAAATGATACCTCAATTTAGTAATCAAGCTAGGAGAATATTTTCTTCAGAAAAGGTTGCTCTTGGTTTTACCATTTTTGTTATAGGTCTTTTTAAGAAAGTAGTTATTGCAGATAGTTTTTCTTATATTGCTAACCCTATTTTTAGCTCCGTTGCAAAAAGCATTGTCGTAGCTCAAGATGCATGGGGAGCGGCATTGGCTTATACCCTACAGATATATTTTGATTTTTCTGGCTATTCTGACATGGCTGTGGGTCTTTCAATTATGCTAGGTATCAAATTGCCCTATAATTTTGATGCACCTTATAAGTCAAGAAGCATTATTGAGTTTTGGCGGCGGTGGCATCTTACTCTTTCTCGTTTTTTGCGGGATTATCTCTATATTCCATTTGGAGGGAACAAGAAAGGAAAAACAAGACGTTATTTTAACTTGCTTATAACAATGGTTCTTGGAGGTCTCTGGCATGGTGCTGGTTGGACTTATATAGTCTGGGGTTATCTACATGGGTGTTATTTAGTAATTAATCATCTATGGAAATCAATGTTGCAAAAATATTCCTTATTTACAAAAATATCGGGTACTTTTCCTTATACAATATTTTCCTTGATCCTTACACAACTTTCAGTAATTGTTGCCTGGGTTTTTTTTCGCGCTGAATCATTAAAGGAAGCGCACCGCATGTTGGGAATGATGTTTCATATTGGAAAATTTAGGCATGAAGCTGTGCCTATCCCGGCTTTAGTTAATAACTTTCATTTAGTATTAATTGCTGGTGTTTATTTAAGTTGCTTGGTTTTGCCCAATGTGAGGTTTATTTTTGACAAGTGGGAACCTGCATTGAAAACATATAATAATAATGAGCATTGGAATTTAATGTCATTAAAATGGAAAATTAATCTGCCGTGGGGAATTCTAATTGGCTTTCTTTTTTTAGTTTGTATTTCTGTTATTTTATTGTTTGGAGATGGCTCACAGTTTTTATATTTTCAATTTTAAGTCATTCATTGAGATAATTCGAATGATTTAAGGAAGATCATCATATGCTTAGACTATCAAATTTACTCGTCTATTTTAGCGTAATTTTTGCATTTATATTTATTTCAGTGGTTTCGCTTTTATATTGGGGTATTGGTGGAATTAAAAATGGAGCGGATCACTTCGCTGCTATTTCATTAAGTGGAGATGTAAAATATTATCGAAATTGGGGGGATCGCGTGATACGGGAGATACAAGACCGCGACATCCTTTATCATAACATTGGCAAATCTATAGAATACGCTCGCGCGGCTGATATTATTATTCTTGGACATTCAATGCTGTTATTTGGTTTGCGAAATGATTTAATTGAAAAATTTGAGAAAAAGTACAATATAAAAATATATAATATGGCTTCGGCTGGTGATGGGAGCGGTGAATTCTTGCTACGTACCATTAAGCGATGGAAAATTAAACCTAAGTTATGGATAATTAATGCCGATGACCATGCGGCTAATTTTTTTAGTGTCTCACTGGATGATTTTGGAGCTTCGGGGAAAAGTTCTGCTATTAATGTAGTAAAATATGGCCGGATGAAAGGTTATATGCATGTCATTGGCCGCAATCTTCGATGGCGATTAGAAGACATCTTACTAGCTAATCTGCCTGCTAATTGGTCTCAATCCTTATTCCATGAGCCCATTTTGGCCTGCTGGAGAAATATACAAACAGGGAATTGGTATTTAGATCGAACACCTAGTTATGTTAAGTTAGATCATCCTTTATTTAAACTACTTCGACCGCAAGATTGCCATGCAGATGTTACAGAAATTGAACGAGCTAAACATTATTTAACTGAAATTGGAGGCCAAACTATACTAATGTTAGTACCTTATCAAAATTTTTGCTCCCAAAGAGTCCATGAATTGGCAAAGGCTCTGTCTACAGAAGCTGTGGTTCCTCCTGATGTTAAATTTTCTTCTTGGGATGGTAGCGGGCATTTAGATAAAAAAGGTGCTATTGCTTTCACGAAATTTTTCCTTTCTGCCTTAGAAAAAACGGATGCATTTAAAAAGCTTATGGCTATTCGCTCGGTAAAAAATGTAAGGATATCTAATGCGAGCATGTGAAGCATCTAGAATTTCATATTTAGATGGCTTGAGGGGTGCTGCGGCTTTAATAGTATTTATGAACCATCTCATGACCTCATTTGTTCCTGCGGTGTCTAGCATTAATCCCCAAGAAGTCCACACTAGTTTTTTTGCTTCTTTGGTTCTTTCCCCTTTTGCTGTTTTCTGTTCAGGCAATTTTGCTGTCTGTATTTTCTTTGTATTAAGTGGATTTGTTTTGTCTGATTTCTGCCAAAGAACCCGCCTTTCTTTTTTGGCACAACTAACCAGGCGCTATTTTCGTCTTGCTGTTCCAATGCTTCTAACTTCGACCTTTGCCTGGATTTTGTTGCATTTTGGTCTTTATAATAATCTTATTGCTTCCAAAGAAGTGACGCATAGCGCTTGGCTCCCAAATTGGTATAATTTCACTCCTAATATTCTAGAGATGCTTAAGGAAACATTGTTTAATGTTTTTATTAGCGGCGAAGCTAACTATAATTGCAATTTGTGGACCATGCAGTTTGAATTAATTGGTTCAGCTTTTGTATTTGCACTTTTTGTTTTCTTAAAAAATCGTTATCTTCGTCTTCTGACTCTTTTATTTTTTATACCCTTTGATTATCAGAGTTATTATTTACTATTTGCTTGGGGTGTTTTACTGTTTGATTTTCAGCATGATTTAGCATTGTTAATTAAGCGCTTGCTACCCTGGTATGGGGTGCGTGGTTATTTAATGATGTTAGGATTTGTAGGGGCAGTTTATCTTGGTGGATTTCCTATCACTCCACCTGAACTGGTTTCCGAATGGTATCCTGGGTTTAACAAGGTTTTTAGTGCCTTGCATTGGCACATGCTAGGTGCCATGCTGCTTATTCTGTTTTTATTGCAGTCAAAAGAACTGCAAATTTTATTTGGCGGTAAATTCGGAGAATTTTTCGGTAAGATATCTTTTGTGCTTTATCTAATTCATGTTCCAATTATTTGCAGCTTGACCTCCTGGATAATTTATTCTGCTAGAGGGCTTCCTTTTTATCAAATGTTTTTTATTTCAAGTTTTTTAACAGTAGTAACTGTAATTCTAAGCTCTACTTTGCTTTATCAGTATATCGATCAATATACCACTACTTTTTCGCGTTGGACCGGAAGGCAGGTTGATCAATGGCTTAACTTCGGTTTCAAAAAGCTCTTAAAGTTAAAGAAAGAAAAAGCCACAGTGTATACAATTCAAGCCTAACAACTCCTTACCTCTTTAATTATCTTTATATTTTATTTAGAAAGGGCAGGTACAGCAGTTTCAGTCGAATGTATTATTGCTGGAAAAAAACGATCTATTATTCTAGACATTCGGTGTCCTGTACGGATAAAAAGCGAGTCTACTGTTTTTTCGTAAATCTGCGCCAAGCTCAAAGAAACAGCTGCAGTGGATAATATTACTATGAAAGTCATTTGATTATAGCTAAGCACATTGTGTGAGACAGCAATTAAACCAGCTCCTAGACTACAAATAATAGGAAGATGAATCAGGTAAAGGGAAAAAGAAATTTTTCCCAGCCAAAGGAAAAGAGGGAAAGAAAAGAATTTTCTAAATAAATTTGAATTATGTATAAAGTGAACAATTAAAATGCCGCCTAAAGCATGATACCACGTTACAAAATATCTTGTTGCAGCCCAATTATAAAATACCCCACCATTCCCGCGAGGTGCAAAATCCGGATAAGAACAGAGAAAAACTCCTATAAATACACAGAAAGTGTTAATCCATTCTTTTTTGAATTGGAAGTTAAAAAGTTGGTTCACGTGAAATGAAACAGCGCCGGCGAAAATACAATAAAATTCATACTTATGAAATATCTTGCCAGCAAGGACTGTAGCCAACACAAAAGAAAACAAGCGCAGATTTTTATTTTTTACGAGATGAATAATAGAAAAAATTGTTAATGAGCCCCATAACTCAACATACATAGTCCATAGACTTGAATTATAGGTGGAATTAGGCATTTTAAAGATGTCAAGAAGGCCTTCTTTTAAAGCTGTTTGATAATGACCATCGAAAAGAAACCATTGTTTAAGCCAGGAGCTTGCCGTCAGGTCTGCTACGCTTTGATTAAAATAAAAATGGTGCTTTAATAAAAAGGCACTTAAAAGGCAGCTGCCTATTGCTGGTCCTGCTAAGCGCAAATAACGCCTTGCTGAAATAGCGACAAAACTCTCAGAGCTACGAATTGCTACCATTGACATCACGTAGCCACTTAAGACAAAAAAGATACAGACAGCTGAATTGGCGGCAGTTAGCAGTGAAAACGGTGTTCTAGCCAAGGCTGGCAAAAAAGATAACCCTGATAAATCTAAATTACCAGAAGTTAAAGCAGGGTAAACGGAACAAGCTGAATGCCCAAAAAAAACAACTAAAGCTGCTAAGCCTCGCAGACCATCAAAATAAGGTAAGAAATGAATATTTGATATAGGTTTCATTGGTATTATCTAATTGTTAACAATCTTATTTTTAACCGATATTAGGGTATATCGTCAATGGATTGTGGAAAATGGTCAGATTAAAAAAATAAGAAGACAATAAATATTCTTAATTCTAAAATTAAAATTCTTCCTTTTTTATTTTCATAATAATACAATCAACCATCATTAATAAGGGATATATCATAAAATACTGTATAAAAACTTATTGAAATTGAAAAATTGGAATTTTTTTGTCAGAATGGTAATGGAAAATGCTGAAATTAAAGGAACAAATCTTCGGTAAGGTTGGCTATTCTGTAGATATGAAATTACTTCCACAGGAATTAGAAGTGTTTCGCGCCTGTGTTAGTGAACATTGGCTTGCCCGTATCAAAGATTTCTATCCTGAAGCGGTTGCTGAGGCGGAAAAACTGGGAATAGAAAATTATCACCAAATTGAATATAAAATGGATCATAAGAAATTATGGTCGAAGCAAAATCGTGTTTTTCCTCAAAAAATTGTTAATCGGATAAAAGAACTGTCTCTATTTTCGCGATTGAGAGATGAGTTTGGCGAGTTTTCTGTATCTGATGTTATTGATACGGAGCAGCGTTTTGGCTGGGAAGAGATATATTGGCGTTTAGTGCGGCCTAAGGTCGAGAGCGATATAGGTCCACTTCATAAAGATAGTTGGTTTCATGGTGCTATCAATGGCGGCTATGGAATGTATACCAAAGATCAGGTGACAGTAAAAGTTTGGATTCCAATCTTCTGTGAACCAGGTAAAAGTGGCTTAGCGCTTGCGTCTGGATCCCATTTACGTGAGTGGAAATACCATATTGAAGAAGATCAGGACGGTTACTTAAGACCCATACCGGATGAAGACCTTTCAACAGCTGGTGCGGCCTTGATTCCCACTGAGCCAGGAAATCTCCTTATATTCAATGAAAATGTATTGCATGGAGGAGTGATAAATAACAGCGATAAAACAAGGGTTAGTGCCGAGATTACTATGGTTATGCAAAAAAACAATTTTAAAGACCTGATGAGTTCATTAACAATATTATAAACACCATAAAATTATGTTTTTATAACGGAGTATAGTGAATGAATCAAGCTATTCGGCAAACGCATTTAGAGTTTTATCGGGAACATAAAATTGCACCTGTGCGTTATGATTTGAGCGACATGACTGCGCATTTGGAACGTCGGTTTGCCTTATATACCAAGCTGGGTCTTTTGCCAGTTTCTTTTAAAAAATCAAAGATTCTGGAGGTTGCTGCTGGAACCGGTCATAATAGTTTGTACGTTGCTCAATTATTACCTTTACAATATATTTTATTAGAACCTAATGAAATAGCAATCGAACACATTCGTGAAACTTACAAAACATTTAATAAACCTCATACATCGCCGGAGATAATCAATGCAAAAATCGAAGAGTACTCACCGAAAGATAACTTTGATATTGTCCTCTGTGAAAACTGGCTAGGTAGCTCCGAAAATGAATTAACCTTACTAAAAAAAGTCAGCTCAATGGTTGTTGAGCAAGGAATGTTGGTATTGACAACTATTTCACCCATTGGCTTTCTGCCAAATGTTCTTCGTCGCTTCATGGCAAGTTATTTGGCACCCTTGAATAAGACATTTAGCGAACGCACAAAGCTTTTAACCCAAGCTTTTGGCAGCCATCTGGAAACAATGACAGCTATGACCCGCAGTAAGGAAGATTGGGTTCAAGATAACATGATTAATCCAGCTTATTTTTGCTTGTGTCTTAATATACCACTTCTACTTAAGCAGTTGGGAGATCAATTTGAAGTCGTTGGCTCGTCACCCGCTTTTTCTGAGGATTGGCGCTGGTTTAAAGAATTGCATGGCAAAGCTCGTAATTTTAATCAGCAATTTTTAAATGAATATTGGAAGAAGGCACATAATTTTTTGGATTATCGTGAACCAGCTCGAATGGGCAATAATATGCGTAATTCTGAGTTGGAAGAAAAAGCACTACAAATCTTAAATGCTGTGGCAATCCATGAAGATACTCAATTCAAGAAAGCAGATACCACAATCGCAGCAAATAAAGTACTCAAGTTGTTAAACGATTTTATCACTTTAACTCCAGATGATTTGATTATGGCAAAACGGGGGCTGAAGGAAGCATTGAATCTAATTAACTCAGTTTCATCTATCACTGTTGACTCGGTAGCAAAACTAGCTGAGTTTAGCGCTGTTTTTGGTAGAGAAACAGTGTATGTCTCACTTTTACGGATAAAATCATAATGAGAAAATGGATGAAAAAAATTTTTAAAGGATGGTTTTTTTTGATAATTTTGTTTGCAAGACTATCCACTTGGCAATACTCCACTTTCCCCCCGCTCCGCTGGATGGCAAAAATGATCAGTTTCTTATTTTATTTTTTTATTCGTGAAAATTATTATAAGCTGCTTGTATTAGCACAAAAGGAGAAGATTTCTCAAAAAAATAATAAGATCACTATATTATCCCGTATTTTTCCTGAAAAAATTATTGTTCGAATGCTTACCGGAGATTTATCTATTTCTGAGAAGGAATTTTCAATTTTTTTGAGTAAAACATATATTAATGCTATTCAATGTTTTAATTTAGCTCAAGAACTTATTGACTTAGGCCGTCCTGATTTAGCCCGGGTTGGATTTCGGAATTTAGTTACTCGATCATATACTGAAGTGCTACCTCCAACCCGTCTTCATGCTTTACGTTTGTTGGGTCTTGCAAATTTTTTATCAGGAATGAATAAGGACGCAAACCATTATTGGTGGCAAGCTGGATGTTTACGCCGATCATTGTTTAAATCGACCACCCCCAAAGGATATAAAATATTAGGTCCGGCCTGGCATGCGGCTTTTGGTCATATAGGCATGCTTGATTTTTATTTAAAATATTTGCAGCTTTATGCAGAAAAAACAATTCGTGTAGTTGCACCATGGGAAGATAAACAAATTCCGTGGAAAGAGCTGATGAATAAGTTCACTTCATGTAAAATCACGATTGTAGATCCTCGCCATATGGAAAAAGATTATAATATGTGGGCTGCCGAGTATGGCTTTCCAGTATGGTGCGAGCTTTCTGAGACAGAAAAAGCTGCTATGGTAGACGATTTTTGGGAATATGACTTCCCTGACGGTGAGGTTCTTGGTTTTACAAATGCGCTTGCACGGATACAGCATGAATGGGAGCAAGCTGGGCGTCAACCTTTATTTTCTGTATCTATTACCGAGAGACAGTGGATTAGAGAATTTCTCAGTCATCTTGGCGTTCCAAAAGATGCATGGTATGTTTGCCTTCATGTAAGAGAATCCGGTTTTCATAAAGAATGGAATTCTATCTATCCTTCTATGCGGGATGCTAACATTGATGACTATCATTTGGCTATTAAAGCTATAGTGAAGGCTGGAGGTTGGGTTTTGCGTATGGGAGATGCAAGCATGAAGCCTTTACCATCTATGTGTAATGTTATTGATTATGCACATAGTCCTTATAAAATTCCTGAAGCGGATATTTTACTCGCGGCCAGTTGCAAGTTTATCATAGGCACAAACTCTGGTTTTATTAATGTTTGTGGAATGTATAACGTTCCTTGTTTATTGACAAATTGGGTGCCTATTGGCTGGCCTCTATGGCTACAGCATGATTTGATGGTTCCCAAGCTCTTTCGTGACAAAGGGACAGGTGAATATCTTGATTTGCGTCAAATTTTTGAAAAAAACTTAGCCTTTATTCAAAATAAAAGTGATTTGCCATCTCAGATTGAATTGGTACCCAATACCCCGGAGGAGCTAGCGCAAGCTGCTGAGGAAATGTTGGGCCAATGTATTATGCATAAAGGTCAAACTCGAGATGGTTTGAGTCTTTTATCAGGAGTACAGGACTATTATAATTATATTGCTAAACTTCATGGTAGTTATACGGGTAGTCGGCTTGCTAGTTCCTTTGTGGAAAGGCACGCGAGAATTTTTTCAGCGCCAGAAGTGCATCCGCTCGAGATAAATGAAAGTCCGAAACTTCACTTGCATGGGATTGATTGAGTAAAAAATTTATGTCAACAAATTTAAGAATGCAAGAGGATACGTTAATTGAACCAAGGAAGAAAGGATGGCTTCTGGGGTTTGCTGTAAAGTTCTCTATAACGACTCTGATTCTATATATAATTCTCTCATCTATGTCTTTTCAAGACTATAGGCGAGCATGGGTTTTATTTTCTCCAGCGATTATTATTAGTGTACTTTTACTTATTATTTCTCAAATCTGTTTGCTTGCTTTTCGTTGGTATATTTTGGCAAGTTCTGCGGGTAGTAAACTTTCTATTAGAACTTCCATCTTTGGGATTTTAATGAGCTTCTTTTTTTCCCAGGGCCTTCCAGCCTCGGTGGGCGCAGATGCTTTTCGTATCTGGTGGCATAAAAGGGAAGGAATGGCGTCGGGGGTGGCCTTAAAAATTATTTTTTTTGATCGCATTTGTGGAATGTTGTCACTGGTTTTACTTTGTAGTGCCAGTGTGTTTTTACTTTGCTATTTGCTGGTGGATAAGAACAAATTAATCACACTTGTTATTTCAATTGCTACTGTAGGTTTTATGCTGGGTTTGATACTGATGCCATGGCGTTTTGGAATTTCACGGGCTATTGAAAAACTTTCTGTTCATTTGCCACAGCGCATTGCCAGAATCGCATTATGGATGGTTAGTATCCGAAATACCTTGAGCGAGCAAAAACTGTTTTTAATTTTGATTTTATTGGGCACCGGAATAGTAATTCATTTATTGGCAGTTGCGCAAGTCTATATTGTTGGTGAGGCACTCAGCGGAAATGCTATCAATCTTTTTATGTGCTTAGCTGTTGTTCCTCCCGCCCTTTTTGTAAGCTATCTACCTTTTTCTATTGCTGGGTGGGGGGTGAGGGAAGCGTCTATGGTGCTTACTTTTGGCTTGGTGGGTATCCCGGCCTCAATGGCTATTCTTATTTCCTTATCAATTGGTATGGCAATTCTTTTTATTTCTCTAATTGGCGGTTTCATTTGGCTTGTTGCTGGTTTTCGTTCGGCGTATAAAGCAATATGAGTATTCTGATACCAATTATTCTTTCTATACTTTTCCCCTTTCTGTTATGGGTTGGAGGAAAACTGCAATTGACTCCTCGCCTTCGATTTAAGTTTTTCTCACTCCTGATTTTGAGCATCTGGACCATAATCTGTCTTCATAGCTTAAAAGATTCTGGGATTGGTTGGCAGTGGATAGCTGGCGTTTTAGTAATTAGCTCAGCGGTAATACTTTTTTTCCTACCTTGGTCGGTATTATGCTGGGGATTTACCCTTTCCATGCTGCTACGTTTAGCCAAAAGCCCAAAGCCGCTTAACCAGAAACAATGGGCAGAGGCTTATGCGGGAGCTCTAGGTACACGAGGGCTTTCCAAAAATCGTGCCACCATTTTACTCGCATTCGGTTTTGCTCGTCTTGATAAAGATGATTTGGTGCTTACTCGACGTGGTCGTTTAAGCGCCGGTTGTCTGCGTTTGATAAGCTATTTTTTTGGTATACCTAGATGAGTATTCATATTCATGCATTGTTAATTGCCGTTGTCATGGTGTTGACGCATATTACCTTAGTATTTTGTTTAATGAATAAGGTCATTATAAACAAGCTATCTCCTATAGTTATACATGTTCTTTCTGGTTTTTTAGTTCTTCTTCTATTGTTGTTTTTTGACATGGTACATATTTATTTTAATGTTTGGCTAGCTTTTTCAATTTTTGTTTTTGCTGCTTCATTTTATTTATTTTTATTTTCAGCTGTTTATAAATCGCTCTCAATACGGTTTTTATTGCTGATTAGTTCGAGGTCTGGTAAGACCTCATATAATGAATTAGATGCTTTAATAACTGATAATAGTTTTTATGAACGTATAGAACTTTTATATCAAATGGGCCTTGTCCTTAAAGAAGGGGATATTTTTAAGATATCAGACCAGGGAATGCATGTTGCTAGTCGAATTGAACGAATTCGTAAACTATTTAATATAAAAACAACTGGATTATATCAAGAACATTAAATTAAGTGGTCCTGTCTAAGGAGAGTATATGATTATTGCAGCTGCACAGATGCGAAATAGAAAAAAACGCCAAATGCTGCTCCTCATCATTTTTTTTTTATTTTTATTCATATTTGTTCGCGGTATACAGTTGCATTTAAAAAAAGAGATTGATTTTGACCGCATCCGTGTCCATGCGATACCGATTGCTCTGTCTGTTCTGTATCACAATCATCCACATGATTATACAGGATTGCATGCCGTAGCCATGCAATTTCAAGGCGGTAATAGTAATCTGCATGGCCTGATTTCCGCCGCTAAAAGACAAGATATTGGGCAGAATAAGGAAAATTATTATTGGGTTGCAGATGATAAAGGCTTGGAAGATTATGTCATTGCTGCCTTTTCTTTATTTGGAACGCATGTAGATAGTTTGTATTATATGTGGTTTTTAATATTATTAACTTCTATCTCGCTTTTTATAGTAAGCTTTGGTAGAGAACGTTGGACTTTAGGTTTTTTTGCATTAGCCTTATTAGGGATTCATGTGGCTATTACAACCTTGCCAATTTGTAAGATTCCCGGCGCTAATCTTTTATATTTTTCACGACTTTCTCTTTATGAGCCAAGATTTTTTGATGTGTTAGCCTTGCCAGCTGTTTTACATATCATGCTTCTGGCTGCGCGAAGAAGAAGCCTGAGATGGATTCAAGATTTTTTACCGTTCGTAGGACAAGTTTTTATTTTAATTACCTTGTATCATTCAAGATCATCAATTGGATGGGAGCTTGTCGCTGTAGTCGCATTTTGCTTTTTTATATTCAGCTTTCGTTTGTTTAGATCTTTTTTAAATAAAAATTCTGTACCCAACAGAAAGATAAGCAAAATTCCAGTTACTGTCATAATGTTATTATTTTTTAGTTTGGTGGGCCTAAATATATATAAACATTCTGTATATAATGCGCGATATTTTTTTGATATGGGCAATCGTACTTTTTGGCATAATGCATTAATGGGATTAGGGCAAAATAGTGATTTTTTTGCAGTAAAGCTAAAATGGACGGCAGATCCCGGCTATATAAAGGAATCTTTGTTTTCTACTGGAACATATGGCGTTTCGGATAAAGCTGCTGCTGATGATGTTATTGAGTTTTCTAGAAAAACAAAAAAATGTGGGCCAGAGATTGAAAAATTAAAACCACAACAAATACTCGATTCCTTGGGTAATCATGGTGTAGTAAATTGGCTAACTTACGAGTCTTGCGCAAAATCACTATTTTTGTCATTGATAAATGAGAATAGATTACAGGCAATTCTATTATACGGAATAAAAAAGCCCTATATTTCATTACATAATTTATATGAATGGAGTCAGGTTAGTAATCAGCATACAGTTGAAATGACACGGACAAGGGCAATGATTGGATGGCATCCTTTTAGTTTAATAAATCTAATCTTTTTATTGCTTATATGTGCATTTTCCTACGATGCCATTTTTAGGGCTAGAAAAAAGCTAATAGTTTTAATGTTAACACTTCTAATTTGCAGTTTAATACCAGCAGTAGTTTTTTATAATGCAGTTTTAGTTCAAGGAGGAATGTTAGTAGCTAGTGCGATATTCTTATATCTAATTTTAATTGGTGTTTTGAATTATATTTTTGCATTGTCAAAGAAACAAAAAAGTCAGATTAATGGCCTTGAATATCCTTTGAAAAGTAAAAATTTATCAATTGTTATTCCTGCTTATAATGAGGAAAAAAATATTGCTTTAACGCTGCAGGGAGTGCTTGAGGCTGCTTTGAAAACTTTGGATGATTTTGAAATTATTGTTGTTAATGATGGATCACATGATGCTACCTATTCAATTGCACTAGAGGAAGCGACTAGGCTAGATTCAAGAATAAAAATAATTTCACATGAAATTAATAAAGGTGTCGGCCAAGCTTTTCAAAGTGGTTTGGCGCAGGCAAAGTTTCCTCAGTTATGTTTAGTTCCGGGAGATAATGCTTTTAATAAAACAGGTATAGAATTAATATTTTCTCAATCAGGAGCTGCGCCTTTAGTTATTTCATATCGACATAACATGAATGTCAGAACGCCTCTTCGCTATTTTTTATCGCGGGTATTGACTTATTTTCTTACAATTATTACAGGTTTAAAAATACAAGATGCTCATAGTCTTTTTCTATTTCCAGTAGCAGAAACTATGAGCTTAGGAGTGGAAACAGCAGGAAATGGATATCATATGGAAATTCTGAGTCGTTTATTAATGAGGGTTAAATATTTTATGGAAGTGCCAGTTGCCCTTAATCCAAAACCAGATGCAAGTTCTGGGGTCATGAAAACTAAGAATTTATTGATTTTTGCTACCAATATGGGGAAATTATTAGGTCTTAGATTGTTGGGTCGTCTTTAAGAAAATGTAGTGCTATGGTGTAGAGACACTAAATCTAATGAAATTATCTGAGCTTAACGATATCCACCGAGTGAAGGATAAATAAAAGTGCGTATTAAAACGCCTGCTGTGAAAAGACCTAATAAACCAAGAGCTAAAAAGGAGCGTATCCAAAAGTTATTAACCCGATTAAGAAGAGATGTGCTAAAGATGCCTATATAAATCATCATTAAAAATAAGCCAATTTCATTGAATCGTGTTAAAGCCCATCGCCAATACAATGCATTTCCAGATACTGAATTGAGGGGCATAATTGACAAACCGATTAAAAAAGAAAAGATTGAAAAAGAGATGCCAGAGTTGCTCGTTAAAAGACAAATTGATTTATTTTTATCCATTTCGTTAGAGATATTGTTTTCATGTTGTTTTGTTCTTCTCAGCAACCCAATACATCCTACCAATGCTAATAAAGGCCAAAATAATACTTTTAAAATAGTTCCTAATCTCATTTCAGCTAAATAGATTGCACGAACGAAGGTGGAGG
Source organism: uncultured Coxiellaceae bacterium (assembly GCA_964466595.1). Taxonomy (GTDB): domain Bacteria; phylum Pseudomonadota; class Gammaproteobacteria; order DSM-16500; family DSM-16500; genus JABDGC01. Next base: position 22,061 of record CAYXNR010000002.1, read on the forward strand.
TGGATAAATAATTAATTTGCTCATGTTGAATTACTGTATTGCGGATTGAATTATCGTTTTTAATATGTAAAAGTCGATTATTGAATGAATTATTATTAACAAGTTCACCATCAAATATTGAATTGTAATTTCCAAAATCCACGTAAAAACCAGGCAAAACATAGGAAATATACCACCAATCCGGATTGGTGGGAGTAATCCTACCTATAGCTTCATGCCCCCCATTGTCATCAAATAAGACCTTATACTTATGTTCTAATAAATGGACATTATTTTTGGCCATAAAAATACCGCCCATAAATTGACATGAGGCTAGTGCTAATGAGACAGCTAAAAAAAGGATGAATAGGTTTCGAATTGAAGCAGAGTTTCTTTTTGTAAATATTGAAAAAATGAAAAAGGGTGTTAATGCAATGGCTATTACTAGCATATCAAGTTCAGAAGTTACATTTAAAGCAGCAAACAGAAGGTATAAAAGTCCGGCGATCAATGCAAGATGATATTTTTTTAGAGTGGTATTTTGAATTAATATTTGTCCGATTTTTGCTGCAATGACCGCAAGTCCAAGCCCAATTACACTATCTGTGTATACATTGCATATTAAAGGAAAATCATGATCACTTGGAATATAGGGTAGTAATGATAGGGCACAATTTCCGGCAAAAGCGATAAAACAAACGATAATTCTATTTGTCTTTTTAATAAAAATGCCTTCAGTTAGGTTATAGACTATTAAAAGAAGAAAAACTTCGGAAATAGGTAGCCAAAGATTGACGCACATTTTAGCTAATGATAAATCATTAGCTATTTTTGATGTTTTAAAAAAAACCAATACTATAGCAGCAAGAATGGATTGGCCGTAATGTCGGTTGATTATAGGCAAAGAAAGAGTATCCAGTATGTATTGGGCTACCTCAGCATAAATCGGTCCTTGTCTGTCTCTTGCAATAATATTTAGTAGGAATAAAGCAAGAAAGCCAACTAAGAAGATTCGGGAGGTCGAACGAAAGGAATCTCTAAAAAAATCTTGCACTAAGAGCTGCTTTTTTCTCCAATAAGGAATGAGGGAAATAGTTATTAAAAAGATGACTGATAGTAATAAGTTTGGTAAAAAACTTATATTCATGTGCGAAAAAAGAGTAATTGTGACAAAAAATGGGCATAAACCCATAAAATAATAATATCCAAAAAAACTTAATCTGTCAGAACGAAAAATATTTAGAGGAAAAAGCAAGGCGCGTCCTGTCATGACAAATAAAGAGGAAAAAAAACAGGCGATAACGCTACCTAGTATGAAATAATGTAATTTAACTACACCGCTTCCTGCCATGATATACGACATTATTCAACCTTAATTTAACAGACTATTAAAAATCTCTATTCAATTCTGCACCAATTTGAACATAGCTAAGTTATTTTTTAAAGTCAATTCTAGAGAAATCTTAAGACGATATATTTTGTTGTTAGCTAGTGCATACTTCTTTCTGTAAACTCCCTGGGGCTTAAAAATAAGTAGGCCCTAGGTTAGGCTTGGCTACTTAAGCCCGGTATGTTTTGAAGCGCAAAAAGGCGCTTAGTTGAGTGTCCGTTTTTTCGGGGCGACATCATAACAAACTAGACTATGCCAAAAGAGGAGAGTAAAATATTTTACTTGTCAAAGTCTGCTGTTTTTTTAATATTATCAATAATCATTTCAATATAATGTGCCTTGTTCTTGCAGGTAAATTTTAATGAATAAAAAGTTTAAAAAAATCATAAGAAACGCAATAAAGAAAAGTTCATTTTTGATCAAACTCACAACTATTATCGCAAGTTGTTATTTACAGATTGCAAAAAAAGTATATTTTCGTCCAGAAATTCAATTTTTGTGGGCGCAACGTTTTATGGGCTTGGGTCGGCTTGATTTGGCATTAGCGGGTTTCCTGTATCTGAGTGACCAAGCAGAGAACCGAGTTCCTGTTCAAGTTCGGGTTAAAAGTTTGCGTTATGCTGGCATTGTCTACTTTTTACTAGGAAAAAACAATGACGCTAATTATTATTGGCGACTTACCGGAAAAATGCGTAAAACACTTTATAAACCGACTACGCCAAAAAAATATAGAATTCTAGGTCCCGGTTGGCATGCAGCGCTAGGTCACATTGCTATGCTTGATTTCTACATAAAATATTTGCGGCTTTATACAAAGGAAGAGCTGCGTATTGTTGCACCTTGGCCAATAGAGCAAATCCCAGGACAAGAATTATTAAATAAATTTTCACCTTTAGGGATTGTGGCTATATCACCTGATGAGCTCGAGCAAGACTATAATACCTGGGCAAAAAAACAAAACTTACCTCAATGGGATCAAATTTCTGATGCAGAAAAAGTTGCAATGATTGATGACTTTTGGGAATATGAATTTCCTGATGGTGAAACTCTTGGTTTTGCTTATGCGATTTCGCGTATACAGCATGAATGGGAGCAATCTGGGCAACCTTCCTTATTTTCTTTATCAACAGAGGAAAAAGAAACTCTTTCAACATTACTGGGTAGTTTAGGTCTGCCAAAAGACGCCTGGTATGTATGTTTGCATGTTCGAGAATCTGGTTTCCATCAAGAATGGAATTCATTCTATCCTTCTATGCGCGATGCCGATATTAACACATATAATATTGCTATTGAAAAAATAGTAGAGGCGGGTGGTTGGGTTTTACGTATGGGTGATAAAAGCATGAAACCTCTGCCTTCTATGCCTAAGGTTATTGATATTGCACACAGTCCTCTAAAAACACTTAAAATTGATCTTTTATTAGCTGCGGGCTGTCGTTTTCTTCTAGGGACTAATTCGGGTTTTGTTAATCTGTGTATTATGTACAATATTCCTTGCGTTTTGACCAATTGGGTACCGATAGGTTGGCCTTTATGGAACAGTCAGGATTTGATGATTCCAAAACTTTTTCGCGAAAAAAAATCCGGTTACTATTTGGATATAGAGCAAATATTTAAGGAGGGTTTAGCTTTTATTCAAAATTGGAGCGACTTATCTTCTCAGCTTGAGCTGGTCGCAAATACACCCGAAGACTTGGCTCAAGTAGTATTGGAAATGTTAAAAGAGTTAAATGATAGAAAGGTCCGTAGTACCAGTGAAAGACTAACAACTGATCAGGCTTACTATAGTCAAATTGCGCAACGTTATGGGGCTTATGTAGGTAATCGCTTAGGAAGCCATTTTTTAGAAAACCATGTAGATTTTTTTTCCCCCTCAAAGACGAGTTTAACAAAAAAGTTGCCTATGGCGGTTTAAATTAAAAGAAACCGCAAAGATAGTTTAAAAAATGTTTTACAGGAAATAACCATGGCGCTAAGAAAAAATCGCCTTCCTTTGAAGGATTTTATCGTTACTAAACTGAGCAAACTTCGCACAGTTGGTTTTTTATGGTTTGGTAAAGAGCTCGCTAGCCGCTTTCTACTTGAACTCGGCTGGTTTTTTCTACTCCCCTGTGCCTTCATGCTACACCGAATGAACCTACGATGTGTGCCTGTTATTTATCAGCACATCGGACATTTGACAACAGAGCTAGATACTTTTGTTAAGGCGCAGCAACTGGAGCTTATTCCGCCGGCAACCTATTTTATTCTCGCACCTGCAAATAAAGTGGCTAATAAATACTTACTTACTTATTGGAGCAAGTATTTTAAAATCGTTAGGAAGCCCTGGCTTTGTTTTCTTTTAAAGATGATAACTCATCGTTATCTTGCTTGTTATACGGGTGGCTTGCATTGTGTACGCCATTTTGGCACGCAAGAAATTTATCGCATTAACCAGCTTTGGGATACAAGACCTCCCGTTCTCACCTTAAGTGCAGAAGACCAAGTCTGGGCTGAACGCAGCTTACTAGAGCTAGGCATTCCCCAAGATTGTTGGTTTGTTGCCTTTCATGTGCGTGAAGGGGGTTTTTTGCCATACAATGAATCTATTCAGGCACATCGAAATGCCTCTATTGAAAATGCTATTCCTGCCATGCAGGAAATCGTGAAACGGGGAGGAATGGTGATACGCATGGGAGATGCGTCCATGATGGCCTTGCCGCCCATGTCTGGTATTATTGATTATGCCAAACATCCCCTAAAGTCCGAGCGCATGGATGTTATTCTTTGCGCAAAGGCAAAATTTTTCCTCGGTTGTACCTCTGGCCTGGCTTTTCTCAGTACTGTTTTTGGCGTTCCGATTGCTCATGCAAATATGATCCCTATTGAAACTTTAGGTCTTCGGAGAGGCGATCTTAGTATTCCCAAGCTAATTTGGGATAAATTCCAAGGTCGTTATCTTACCTTTGAAGAACTCTTCAATTCTGAAAGCGGTGGCTACTTTTTTACACATCAATATAAAAATGCTGGTCTTGAAGGTCATGAAAATAACCCCCAAGAGATAGTTGATCTGGTTGTGGAAATGTTGGATCGCCTTAATGGAATTTATATTGAAACCGAGATGGATAGAATGCTTCAGAAAAGATATATGGCTTTCTTAAAGCCTGGTCATTATTCCTTTGCTGCGGCATCGAAAATTGGACAGGCATTTTTGAGAAAACATCAGAATTTGTTTTCGGATAGAGTTCATTAATTGATTTTAGGATAACACTAAGACGCGCTTCCTTGATGATACAGTCTCAACCCTTCTTCTGAGTCACCTAAGTATTTAATCTGTCCCCCTTCTAACAGTAGAACCTTATTACAGAACTCCTTAATCAGATTATCTGAATGCGTCGCTATGACGACAATACTAGATTGATTAAGTAAGGAGATCATGCGGCCGCGTGCTTTTTCTAAAAAATCTGCATCGCCGGCATTGAAGATTTCATCGATAAGTAAAATTTCGGGTTTAATGCTGGCAGAAATGGAAAAAGCCAGACGTACCATCATACCGGATGAATAAGTGCGCATGGGCATGAAAAGGTAATCACCGAGACCGGTGAAGTCGGCAATTTCTTGAATCTTGGCTTTAATCTCTACGCGAGAGAGACCAAGCAGGATGCCCCGCTGCATGATATTCTCATAACCAGTGAATTCGGTTTCAATGCCATGCATGATTTCTAGCATAGGCGATATGCGGCCTTCCGTTCGCATGTCACCCGAAGTTGGTTCGTATATACCTGCTAATAATCGAAGCAGAGTACTTTTGCCAGCTCCATTGTGCCCGATTAATCCCAGACGATCACTGTGATGAAGTGTCATGGTGATATCCTTGAGCGCGTTTACTACAATGCGTTGGTTGGCATCCTTGATTACTGAACCACCAGTTGCAAGTCGCAGAAAATTTTTCTTAAATGAGCGCGCGTTGACGTTGTAGATAGGAAATTCAATTGAGACCTTACGTAAATCAATGCGTGCCATGAGGTATTCCTATAACCAATAAATGATGCGAGAACGATAGCGACAAAATAGCTTAAAGCTAACTAGACAGCCAAATAATGTGATTGCGAAAACCATCAGCCAGCTGATTAGAGAGGGCAAAGTGCCAATTAAAGGACAGCGGATAAATTCAATAAAAGCGTAAAATGGATTTAGATTGGCAATAAAGCGCTTTTCTGGAGGTAGAATTTGGGGATTCCACATTACTGGCGTGATGAAAAAGATTACTTGAATTAGGCTTTTAACAATTTGCGTAATATCACGGAATCGAGCGCCGATCATGGCCAAGGCAAGACCGTAGGATAGGCTGTTTATGTAAAATAAAATCAGGCCAGGAATGAACATCAGGGTGCAAAAGTTGATTTTCGCCGTTTCATGAAAGATGACTATGATGGGAAAAAGAATTGGTAGATTGTGTATAAAAATAATGAAATTGCGTGCAATCACTTTATTGATATAGAGACTATAAGGTAGTTTAATTTGTTTAATCTTGTTTTCTTCACCGGACAATGTTTCTACTAGATCAGTGATGGTGCAGGAAATAAAATTCCAGGCCAACATGCCGCTGACTAGAAAGGGAAAATAATTTTTTAATTCCATATGAAAAAGATGGCTATAAAGATAACCCATGGAATAGACTGTGATGGCCATACTGAGCGTAATCCAGAAGGGGCCGAGCACAGAACGACGGTAGCGGATTTTAATATCTTGATAAGCTAGCATGAACCAGATTCGCCACTGCCTGAAACCTTCGCAGAGGTCTTGAATGGCGAGCTTTTGTTGGTCTCGAATTGGAAAAACAATATGATCCTGGCTAGCAAGTAGGTTAGGATCAGATAGGGTTGCGAGTGATTCCATGTTAGACATATACTTTTAAGCTCTTTTCTTAGATTTAAACCCACGAAGCTTAGCAGGAATAAGTTTAATTTTCTACAAATGACTTCTCAAAAATGAAACAATTAAGTGGTAATTGATGTTTGAAACATCTTTTTTCAAGAATTAACATCAGTGATTGTCTAATTTTCCAAACTTTGCTACCTTAATCCATTCCAAATCGACTCAAAACAATGCAAATCGATAAAAATTTAAAAACTGCTCTCATCATCCCTGTTCTCAATGCAGAGAACTACATCCCCGAACTTTTACCAGCCATTTTCCAGCAAAATTACCTTCCCCAAGATATTCTCATTATCGACTCCGAATCCACTGACCAAACACGAGCACTCCTCAGCTCTTACCCGATCAAACTTCACAGCATCCCGCGTCAAGATTTCGATCACGGTGGAACCCGTCGTCTAGCGACAGAAATGGTGGATGCCGATATCTATATTTTCCTAACGCAAGACGCCATCCCAGCCAATCCCCATACCTTTCGTCATCTTATCTCTGCTCTCTCTTCAAAAGAGCAGGCCGGCTGTGCCTATGGCAGGCAGTTACCTAAAAAAGACGCCACTGTCTTGGGGGCCTATGATCGCTTATTTAACTATCCCGACAAAAACCAACTACGCTCTTATGCAGACAAAGATAAATATGGCATTAAAACTTTTTTCATCTCAAATAGCTTTGCGGCTTATAAAAAAGAAGCCCTGCAGGCGGTGGGTGGTTTCCCAGCTAAATTAATTTCCAGTGAAGATGCTTATGTCGCTGCTAAAATGCTTTTGCAGGGCTATGCTGTGTATTATGCCGCAGATTCTACGGTCTATCATTCCCACAATATGGGCCTGCTAGAGAAATTCCATCGTTACTTTTCGATCGGTGTCTTCCATAGTCGCGAAAATTGGCTGATTGAAGCTTTTTCAGGCGCGACCTCAGAAGGATTACGCTATTTAATGGCCCAATTAGCCTATCTTGTCAGAAACAAAAAATTTGCCTGGCTACCCTATTCTGTGCTTTCAACAGGCATCAGTTATTTAGCTTATCAATTGGGTCTAAGAGAAAGCTGGATTCCGCTTTTGATAAAAAAGAATTGGGGAGTGAATAAAAAGTATTGGCTGAAGTCTTAATTTATTATTTATTTACTTTGCTTGGATAAAAAATCCTGTAGTCCCACTACTTGAATTTTTTTACTAAGCCAATAAGCTATTTTACCAGGATAAATAACGGTTAAGGCATCTAAATTTAAAAGTCTTTCCGCAGTTTCAAGTGAATTTGTTAAACGAGGGGAATCGCTATATTTAAATTCAAAGCCTAGTCTTTTACCGTCTTTAATAAGAATAAGATCAAGCTCCGCTTGGGCATGAATACCCCAAAAAAAAGTTTCTTCGGGAGTGGCTTGATAATGGCGTATAATAGATTCCAAGGCAAATCCTTCCCAAGAAGCACCTAATTTCGGATGTAACAATAAGCTTGATTTATCTTGAATACCAAGCAGGCTGTGGAAAATGCCACTATCCCGAAAATAAATTTTAGGCGATTTAATTTGACGCTTTCCAATATTTTCGAGCCAGGGTGAAAGTTCGCGAATCATGAAAGTACCGGTCAGAATATTTAAATAATTTCGCATTGTTGTATGAGCAGCCCCTAAGGATTGTCCTATTTCACTGGCATTAAAAATATTTCCATGATAATGCGCTAGCATCATCCAAAAGCGACGCAGGGTAGGGGCGGGGATGGTGATACCTAATTGGGGAAGATCTTGCTCGAGGAAAGTGGTAATATAAGCAGATCGCCAGCTTGCACTTATTTTAGCATCCGCAGCCAAATAAGAGCGAGGGAAGCCTCCTTGAATCCATAATAACTCCAAATCATCTGCTTCAGGATAAGAAAATGGCGTCAATTCAATATACGAAATTCGGCCGGCTAAGGATTCTGAAGATTGTTTGATGAGTTCACGCGAAGCACTTCCGAGGATAAGAAATTGACGATTTTTATGCTGATCTATCAAAACACGTAAGAGAGGAAAAAGTTCAGGCCGTCGCTGTATTTCATCAATAATAATCAACCCCTCCATGGGTTCTAAAGTTAATTGGGGTATTTCTAAACGGGCCAAATCATTCGGGTTTTCGAGGTCGAAAAAACTGACTCTCGAAAAAGGGAGATTTTGCTGCTCCGCATAAGCTTGGGCCAAGGTCGTTTTTCCGCATTGTCGAGGCCCTAAAAGGGCAAGGGCGGGATTAACCTGGAAAGCGTAATTTATTTTTTCTATAAATTTCAATCGCTTAAGCATTATAGTTGGATTTCCATGAAAATTGAGTGATGATGACTCAATTTTCATGGAAATCGCAATTTTAGTCAACTGCTTTTAGAATGGTAAGAAATACTTATTCTGAAAGGAACACCATAGCATCAATCCCTTTCATGCTTCGAACCTCGCTTACGTATCGCTTTATTCATTTCTTCCAAAGATACTGCTTTTCTAGGTTTGGAAAGCATTCCTTTCAGTTTGGTGATATCAGCGGTTAGCGGGATTACTACGACGCGTCCGTCATCATCCACAAAAAACTCTAATTTATCTCCAGGGTGAATGCCAAGATAAGTTCTGATTTGAATAGGGATTGTGGTTTGACCTTTATAGGTGAGGGTCGAAATACTCATTTCTAATTCCTTACTTTATTATATTATCCTTATTTTAAGGTAAGCAGTTTACAAGAGCAGGTAGTGAAGAGCTAGGAACCCTTATTCCTTCAATTTCACCTTTTATTTAGATAGAATAAGCAACAAATTTTTGTAGCTAAAATACCCACAGGACCCTTATGAAAGGAATTATTCTCGCCGGTGGCACGGGATCCCGTTTATTTCCCGCGACCCAAGCCGTGAGCAAACAGCTCATGCCAGTTTATGATAAACCCATGGTTTATTATCCCTTGTCCACGCTAATGCTAGCGGGTATCCGCGATATTCTCCTCATTAGCACACCAAGAGATTTACCACAATTTCAAAACCTCTTAGGAGATGGTAGCCAATGGGGACTTCGTTTTACTTACCTGGAGCAGCAGGAGCCCCAAGGCTTGGCGCAAGCTTTTATTTTGGGTGAAGAATTTATTGGAAACGATCCCGTTTGCTTGATTCTGGGAGATAATATCTTCTATGGTCCAGGTTTAGGTCGGCAGTTGCAAAAAATCATACAAAATTTTAGTGGCGCTCATATTTTTGCTTATTATGTTGATCATCCTGAGGCTTATGGCGTGCTTCATTTTGATGAGCAAGGCAAAGTAGTTTCTATTGATGAAAAGCCGAAGCTGCCAAAATCATCTTATGCTGTTCCCGGGCTTTATTTTTATGATAATCAGGTTGTGCATTACGCCAAAACGCTCAAACCTTCCGCCCGTGGTGAATTAGAAATAACCGATCTTAGCATGTGCTATGTGAAGGCTGGTAAAATCCAGGTTGAATTTTTAAGACGCGGCGTGGCCTGGTTGGATACCGGAACCCATCAATCCCTCCTCAAGGCTTCTCATTTTATTGAGGTAATCGAGTCGCGCCAAGGTCTCAAAATTGCTTGTCCCGAAGAAGTAGCCTGGGTAATGGGCTATATTGATACGGAACAGTTACGTGCTTTAGCGCAGCCTTTAATGAAAAGCGGCTATGGTTATTATTTAACTAAAATTATTTCTCAAAACGAGGGATTCAATGAAAATCATTCCAGCAAAATTTCACCAGGTTCTCGAATTGGAACCGAAAGTATTTAAAGATGATCGTGGCTGCTTTATGGAGCTCTATAATGAAGCCCGCTATCAAGCTGCGGGTGTTCCAGGCAATTTAGTACAAGATAATCTTTCGATTTCAAAAAAAAATGTCCTCCGGGGTTTGCATTATCAACTGAAGCATCCTCAAGGGAAGCTCGTTTCAGTTATCTTGGGCAAGGTTTTTGATGTGGTGGTCGATATTCGTCGCGGCTCTCCTTATTTTGGCCAGTGGCTCGGTTTTGAGTTGAGCGATGAAAATTATCGCCAAGTTTTTGTTCCACCAGGTTATGCGCATGGATTTTATGCCTTAAGCGAAAAAGTAATTTTTCATTATCAATGTAGCGAGTATTATCATCCCGAAGATGAATGCGCCGTTCTCTGGTCTGATCCGGATCTTGCGATTACCTGGCCAGAGAAAGAAGAACCGCTCATTTCCGCTAAAGATAAGGCCGCACTTTGTCTAAAAGATATTCCTCTGCACAAGCTTCCAGAGTATCAGCCATGAAAATCCTACTTACCGGCGCCTTAGGGCAAGTTGGTCAAGAAGTTAGTGAGCTCGCAGCCCACAGACCTTGCACGCTTTTTTCATTTTCAAAAGCAGACCTGGATATCACCAATCTTGAGCAAGTGGAGAGGGCTATAAAAAACACTTGTCCTGATTTAATCATCAATGCAGCTGCTTATACTGCAGTAGATAAAGCGGAACAAGAAGCAGAGCGAGCTTTTGCTATTAATCGTGATGGCGTTAAAAATTTAGCTGTTCTTGGTAAGTGCTATAATCTTCCTCTTATTCATATCTCAACAGATTATGTTTTCGATGGCAGTAAATTAAGAGCTTATGAAGAAATCGACCCGCTTTCACCGCTGAATGTCTACGGAAAAAGCAAGGCAGAAGGGGAAGAGATTCTACAACAAGAATGGGAAAAGCATGTCATTGTGCGAACCAGCTGGGTTTTTGGTAAACACGGTTCTAATTTTGTAAAAACGATTTTAAGACTGGCTTTAAAGCAGAAAGAACTCCGTATTGTTGCCGATCAAAGCGGATGCCCAACTGCGGCTGCCGATTTGGCAGCGGCTTTATTCGAGCTTGCCCTCCAAATCAAAAAAGGTCAGCCACACTGGGGTTTGTTTCATTATTGCGGAGAAGGCCCGACCACCTGGTTTGACTTTGCAGGGCGCATTGTCTATCACGGGAAAGCGCATTTTCCAATCCAGTTAGAAAAACTGCATCCGATTGAGAGTGCTGATTTTCCAACCCTGGCGCAGAGACCAAAAAACTCGGTACTCAATAAAGAAAAAATCGAAAAAAATTACAGTCTCAAACCCTCTTTTTGGGAGCAGGGCTTAGTAAAAGTGATCGAGTATCTGGGGAAAAATGGAGGGACGCTGTGAAAATTTTTCAACCCAAGCAGCTCTTAGTGACCGGTGGCGCCGGCTTTATTGGCAGTAACTTTGTTTGTTATTTGCTAAAACACTATCCCGATTTATCTATTATTAATTTAGATAAACTCACTTATGCAGGTTCGAAGAATAATTTACGCGAGGTGGCTGCGCTGTCACAGCATATTTTTGTTGAAGGCGATATTGCTAACGCGGATTTAGTCGGTTCGCTTTTAAGAAAATACGAGATTGATACCGTCGTTCATTTTGCTGCAGAAAGCCACGTTGATCGCTCTATTCAAGGCCCAGCCGCTTTTATTCAGACCAATGTGGTGGGTACGTTTACCTTGTTAGAAGCGGTTCGTCACTATTGGCTGCTTGAAAAAAAGCTGTCGGGTGACACTTGTCGTTTTCACCATATTTCAACGGATGAGGTCTATGGTGCCTTAGGCTCACAGGACGACCCTTTTTCAGAGCATTCCCCTTATCTTCCCAATTCACCTTATTCTGCTTCAAAGGCGGGCAGTGATCATCTTGTTCGCGCTTATGCACATACCTATGGCTTACCGGTTACCATTTCGAATTGTTCAAATAATTATGGTCCTCATCAACATCAGGAAAAATTCATTCCCACCGTCATTCGCGCCTGCTTTAATCAACAGCCTATCCCTATTTATGGAAATGGCAGTCATATAAGAGATTGGCTTTATGTCGAGGATCATTGCAGGGCCATTGATTTAATTTTGCGTCAGGGGCAATTAGGCCGCTCTTATAACATTGGTGCGAATAACGAATGGTCTAATCTCGAATTAGTTCATTATCTCGCGCAGTATATGGATGCACGTTATCCTGCTCAAAAACCTTATGCTCAGTTGATTAAATATGTCCCCGATAGACCTGGGCATGATTGGCGTTATGCCATCAATGACGACCGTATCAAAACAGAATTAGCCTGGAAGCCGCTTTGTTCTTTTGAGACGGGAATAGAGAAGACTATTTCTTTTTTGGAGGATCATTTAATTGGCTTCGTCGAGGTTGCTATTGCTTAACAGCAGAATTGGGTTATTTAAGAAAACCTCATCCTTTCGAGTTGGCGCAATATATTTATGGACCTTCGTATATTAGCCTGGAATCAGCACTCAGTTTTCATAAATTAATTCCAGAAACAGTTTATACAGTTACTAGCACCACCGTAAAACGCTCAAGAGAGTTTCAAACGCCTTTGGGCGTCTATTCTTTTTTGCATTTACCCCCAGAAAACTTTTATGTGGAAGTATGGTCAGTGGATTTTTTTATGTCAAGCTTGAATAAGCTGGCAGGATGTATGAGTGAAGCTTATGATTTGCTCGATAACCAATGATATTTTCTTCGGGAATGCTAATCCATTTAGAGAATCACGCATTGCCTCGAGCGTTTATGCTGCATAATAGCTCCCATAAGCTTCTGCTTTCGTTCTCCATAAGTTTTCCAAGGCGTGCCGCGCCGGTAAGAAGCACCCGCCGCCCCTGCGGCTCGCTGGATAAACACAGCGTCTTTATTAAAACAATCAAAAAACCCCACCGTAGAAGAAACAAATAAAGCACCGCCACCATATGGGTCCACTGAAGCAGCCGCACCGCGTTTGTCTCGGTCATTGGCAAAACTCAAAGAGAGCGGATGACCCAAAGGATGTTGATAAGATGAATGACAGCGGCGACTCGGGCCTTTTGCCGGATTGAGATATATCAAGCCATACTGACAACACTGTCCATCAACGGTTGATAAAGCATCCAAGGCTGGTTTTATGACAACTCGCGAGAAGAACAGCCAATGGCCTCCTCCCAAAGCATTATATGTTTTGTGCACTTCCTCCAGGATGGCAAGCGGGAAATGCAGCCCACTTTGGGTAACTTCTTCTTTTTCTTCTTCTTCGGGTTTAGGTTGAAATAATTGGCAGAGTGTTTTGACAGCAAACTTCGTCGCAGCAAGCGGCTTGTTATTATTAAAGGGATCAGCATCTATGTACTCTTTAACAAGGGCAAGTTGCTCCTTAATTTCTGTAATTTGGCGCTTATTTCTATCGTCATACAATAGGTCTTCACTCAAGTCTTTCGGTAGCGGCCATGGGCAGTTCGGAAACTGTTCTTTGAAGTGAGCTTCCGCTTGTGCTTCCCCATTTTCAATGCGAGGAAGAAGGTAATCATGTATTTGTCTTAATGCCCATATATCGCCTGCGCCAAGGAAAATTTGATAAGGCGAGGCCAAAATCTTTCGACCACAGTGGTCTGTCACCACCTGTCTTTCCATAAATAATAACTCAGGATGTCTTTTCAAGATGGCAATTGCTGCCAAGGCTGTCACATTTTCATCTTCTTTAGCATCTACCAAGCCTGGTGCCGCATGGATAGCCGCTTGCAATAAGCGTAAAATAGCAGTCTCTTTTTCATATAGCCTTGAGGTTTGTGCAAGAAACCCAAGCGTGCTTAGCGAGAAAAGGGGATAGATTACCTGCTGTCTTATCTCTTCTAATGGGGATGGAGTTTCGGTTCTGGTTGTGTTCATTTCGGCCACCATCATTTTTTATGGAAAATAGTTGAACTAATATACTGGAACAGACGATGAAAGAAAAGGCTGACTTTAGAATAGACACTGTATGCAAATAAAGAAGAAGTTAAATTCTTAAAGTTAGGTATCTAAAGCGATGCTGATTTAGCAATTTTCTATCTTAAAAACCATACATTTATCTTGTTTCAGTTTCACTGTATCGAATGATATGGGTATTTTCTTTGGTTTCTTTTTCATCTTCTTTAGCATCCACCAAGCCTGGTGCCGCATGGATAGCCGCTTGTAATAAGCGTAAAGCAGCAGTCTCTGTTTCATAGTGGCTTGAGGTTTGCGTAAGAAACCCAAGCGTGCTGAGCGACGAACAGGGGTATATTACAGATCGCCTTAGCTCTTCTGGCAAATTAGATAATGGGGATAGGGCTTCGGTTCTACTCGTACTTATTTTACTCCTCATCTTCGATTTTTTTCACCCCATGTTTGCTTTGCGAAAAGAGTATCTATCCTTGATCCTTGTCGATTCTATTAGCAATAGCAACCATCTTATCCATAATTTCCTTATTAAAATTAATATTGGCGCACTCTAATATTCTAATAACCTTATCGGTGTACCAGTTGATTGTGTAGATAAACCCTGAAGAAAAATTCCCTTCAATAGACCTAGTGGAAGGTTTATTATTTATTAAATTTTTCATGTCTTCCGATGTAAGAATAACGGTTTCTATTTGCATTGTTGAATAAGAGCAAATCCCACATCTGGGCTGATCAAAAAATACTCTTATCCCAGTCCAGCCAGGGTTTCTAAGGTTTTTTGAAAATGTATCAATAGCTGCATAACCAATGATATTTTCTTCTGGAATGCTAATCCCGTGAAACGGGATTGATAATTTAATTTCAGAATAATGAGCTTTTAAATGTGTATCATAAACGCCATATTTACTATGTTTATTTTCTTCTATTTCTTTTTTAGCATGATCTTTAATCGTTAATAAAAAATTAGCTACGTTTTCATCGGTTTCTTTATATCCTAATTTTTTTTCAGAAATAGCTTTTCTTTCAATTTCTTTCTTTTGCTGAGGCAACAAATCAGCATTTAAATCACGAACAACCTGAATGCCCTGTTTATTACCAGATAATAAAGACTCCAATGAATCACAATGACCTAGCATAGGAGACAAGGCTAAAGATATTAATAAAGATTTTGATAAAATTTTTAATTTACTTTTCATGAAGCCACCTCTTCATTCCAATCCCACCAACCATCATAAATATCACAATCAAAAACAATTTCTTCTTGCTTTTTAAAAGGACGCCCTTGAGTGTCTTTCATCCAATGTTGCCCGTGAACAGACCATTCACCAACAACCGCGCCTTCTCCCCAATGGAGTGCTGCTGACCGCTTAGTGTTTCTCCAATCATCTACAACAGTATGATTTTCGACAATAACCCCACCTTTCATATGTATGTGATTGCTCCACGTTCTCAATTCCCAGCTTTTAGTTGCATCCCAACTGATAGTCTCGTTATTTATACAACTAGCGCGTGAATGATGAGACAATCCATTAAACGCAGCATTAGCAGTCCCAATTACCCCAAAAAGCCATAAGCTGGCAATCAACTTTTTCATCCTACACTTCCCTATTTACTTTTATATGCGAAGTATAGGCAAGCTAAAATCAGAGGTAAAGATAATTTCAGAATTATTTTCCTGCTTATTGTCACTAAACTAAGCAGCTTTCCTTTCATCATGATGCTTTCTTTTGCCTCTTTGAGTAACTTCAACATCAAAATTTAACCCGTGGCGATCAATTAAATCCTGTAAAGCCAGTCGAACAAATTGCTCTTTCGAGTATCCAAGTATTGCTGCATATTTCGCAGCAAGTTCTGGGCTAACAGATTTTCGTCCATGCTCAATATCGCAAAGATGTTGCTTACTTATTTTAAGTTTTTCTGAAAAAGTAATTTGCGAAATATCATCGGCATGACGTATTGCCCAGATCAATTTTCCCAGTGTTAGCTTGGATCCAGTGATCTTCTCAATTTTCTTTAAAGTCTTTTCTGTCATCTTGCTTTTAATAGTCATGTTTGTTCACCTCCTGAATTTCAACAAAGCTAATCACTTCGTTCTTAATAAAGTAAATGGCACGATAAGCAATGTTTAATCGAATTGAGCGCTGCCCCTTTCTATCGCCTTTTAGTGGCTCATCATGATACCCAGGTATCTTTCTAACCTCGCTTAGCCCCTTATGCCCTACTTCATCAATCCAGGCCTGTAATTTGATAGCAATATGTAAGGGTACTTTTTTTAAGTCCTTGTCTGCTTGTCTTGAGAGCCTAGCGTGATAAATATCATTCATAAGGAAATAGTACACAATATTAGTGTACTATTCAACACCCATCGATCAAAATTTGTTTGATAGAGAAGAACGATTGAAGAAAAAACAAGCTCATACAAGGGTTTTGTTGAGCTTATTTTGATGTGACTCCCGCAGCTTATGCCGCAGGATTATTACGCCAGCTTAGAGAATCACGCATTGCCTCGAGCGTTTAGGCTGCATAATAGCTCTCATCAGCTTCTGCTTTTGTTCTCCATAAACTCTCCAAACACGCACCCCCGAGCGAGCAAGCGCCCGGACCCGTGCCCGCGACCCAGGCTGCCCGAACAGTCTATTGCTATAACAATCAAAATAACCCGGTCTAGAAGATGTAAATAAAACATCGCCATCAAAAGAGTCCACTAGCGCAGCTGCGCCTTGCTTGCTCTGGCCATTGACAAGGCTCAAAGAGAGCGGCTGGCCCAAAGGATGCTGATAAGATGAATGACAGCGGCGCCTCGGGCCTTTTTTCATATCGAGCTTGCTCAAACCATACTGACAACACTGTCCATCAACGGTTGATAAAGCAGCCAAGGCTGGTTTGATGATAGAAAGCGAGAAGAACGGCCAACGACCTCCCATAGCATCATATGTTTTATATACTTCATTGATGATGGCAAGCGGGAAATGCAGCCCACTTTGGATAACTTCTTCTTCGGGTTTAGGTTGAAATAATTGGCAGAGTGTTTCGACAGCAAACTTCGTCGCAGCAAGCGGCTCGCTATTATTAAAGGGATCAGCATCTATGCACTCTTTAACAAAGGCAAGTTGCTTCACAATTTCTGCAATTTGCAGCTTATTTCTATCGTCATACAACAGGGCTTCTTTTAAGTCTTCCGGTGGCGGCCATGGACAGTTGGGAAACTGTTCTTTGAAGTGAGTTTCCGCTTGTGCTTTCCCATTTTTAATGCGAGGAAGAATATCTTCATGTATTTGTCTTAATGCCCATATATCGCCTGCGCCAAGGAAGATTTGATAAGGCGAGGCCAAAATCTTTCGACCATAGTGGTCTGTCACCATCTGCCTTTCCATAAATAATAACTCAGGATGTCTTTTCAAGATGGTAATTGCTGCCAAGGCTGTCGCATTTTCATCTTCATTTTCATCTTCTTTAGCATCCACCAAGACTGGTGTCGCATGGATAGCTGCTTGCAATAAGCGTAAAGAAGCAGTCTCTGTTTCATATTGACTTGAGGTTTGTGCAAGAAATCCAAGCGTGCTGAGCGGCGAACAGGGGTATATTACAGATTGCCTTAGCTCTTCTGGCAAATTAGCTAATGGAGGTAGGGCTTCGGTTCTAGTCGCACTCATTTTACTCCTCATCATTTTTTATGAAAAATGATTGAACTATACTGGGACAGACTATGAAAGAAAAGGCTGACTTGCTATCTTAAAGTTAGGTATCTAAAAAAAGGAAAAAGTGTCAAGTCTTCACATGACACAAGACTAATAAATATGGCATAGAAAATTGCACTGCTAGTTGTGTCATGTGAAGACTTGACCCCTTTGCCAATGCACACGAGGCGCAGAATATACTATTAGAGCAAAAACAAGCTCATACAATGGTTTTGTCGAGCATGCTTTAATGAAACTCCGCAGCGTATGTCGCAGGATTATTATTACACCAGCTTAGAGAATCACGCATTGCCTCGAGCGCTTATGCTCATTGCGACAGTGTGTTGATTTCTCTGCGAACGGCTGCATAATAGCTTCCATAAGCTTCTGCTTTTGTTCTTCATAAGTTCTCCAAATAGTCTAGCAGCAGCTGCGTCGTAACAGCGAAGGACCAGCCCCACACGCAGCCCGATTTTTTTATAACAATGAAAATAATCCTGGCTAGAAGATACAAATAAAACATCGCCATCATACGGGTCCACTAAAGCAGCCGCACCGCATTTGTCTCGGTCATTGGCAAAACTCAAAGAGAGCGGCTGACCCAAAGGATGTTGATAAGATGAATCACAGCGGCGACTCGGGCCTTTTGCCGGATCGAGCTTTATCAAGCCATACTGACAACACTGTCCATCAACGGTTGATAAAGCATCCAATGCTGGTTTGATGACAACTCGCGAGAAGAACGGCCAATGGCCTCCTCCCAAAGCATTATATGTTTTGTACACTTCCTCCAGGATGGCAAGCGGGAAATGCAGCCCACTTTGGATAACTTCTTCTTTTTCTTCTTCTTCGGGTTTAGGTTGAAATAATTGGCAGAGTGTTTCGACAGCAAACTTCGTCGCAGCAAGCGGCTCGTTATTATTAAAGGGATCAGCATCTATGCACTCTTTAACAAGGGCAAGTTGCTTCACAATTTCTGCAATTTGGCGTTTATTTCTATCGTCATACAATAGGTCTTCACTCAAGTCTTGGGGTAGCGGCCATGGGCAGTTCGGAAACTGTCCTTTGAAGTGAGCTTCCGCTTGTGCTTCCCCATTTTCAATGAGAGGAAGAAGGTCTTCATGTATTTGTCTTAATGCCCATATATCGCCAGCGCCAAGGAAAATTTGATAAGGCGAGGCCAAAATCTTTCGACCACAGTGGTCTGTCACCGCCTGTCTTTCCATAAATAATAACTCAGGATGTCTTTTCAAGATGGGAATTGCTGCCAAGGCTGTCACATTTTCATCTTCTTTAGCATCCACCAAGTCTGGTGCCGCATGGATAGCCGCTTGCAATAAGCGTAAAATAGCGGTCTCTTTTTGCCTTGAGGTTTGTGCAAGAAACCCAAGCGTGCTTAGCGAGGAAAGGGGATAGATTACCTGCTGTCTTATCTCTTCTAATGGGGATGGAGTTTCGGTTCTGGTTGTGCTCATTTCGGTCCTCATCATTTTTTATGTAAAATAATTAAACTAATATACCGGATCAAGCTAAGAAAAGAAAAGGGACTGACTTTAGAATAAGCACTGTATGCTAAATAAGAAGTCAAATTCAAATAAAATTTGAACTAAGTTTGCACCATCCACTCAAATGATTATAATCCGTTCATGACTGATAAAAAAAGGCAGGGAAATGCTTCCGCGTGGCTTATTAAAAGAATACTCCAGACCTTTAGCCCTTCTCTTACGTGGCTTGGATGCCTGCACTGTCTTACTAGCTGGGTGGCTAGCCTATATTTACCGGTTTGAGGAATATCATCCCCCTTCATCTTATCTCGCCGTCCTTACCTTTGGCACCTTACTCGCAA
Organism: uncultured Coxiellaceae bacterium; assembly: GCA_964466595.1. GTDB lineage: Bacteria > Pseudomonadota > Gammaproteobacteria > DSM-16500 > DSM-16500 > JABDGC01. The sequence goes on from CAYXNR010000002.1 coordinate 41,552, forward strand.
CCCCCGTCTTAGCTTTTTTAGGTATTTACTCCTCCGTCCGCGGCCAAGGATTCTGGCAGCATATTTTCCGGCTGATTCAGGCCTTAGTTCTACTCAGCATGCTACTTGCAGGCACAGTCTTTATTACCAAAACAGGAGAACTCTTTTCACGAGCCTGGTTTATTTTATGGATGGTTTTTTCAATTGTTATTCTTATTTCTTTTCGACTCAGCCTCTTTATTTTATTGAGATTGATGCGCAAACGGGGTTGGAATGAGCGTCGGGTTGTTATTGTTGGTCTAACTGATTTAGGTCGTCAGTTAGTCGAAACAGTACAACAGGCCCTCTGGACCGGTTTTCGTATCGTGGCTATTTTCGATGATGAGCCAGAAGGAAAGCCGCCAAGGCTTTGTGGTATTCCCCTCATCAAGACTCCCACTAACTTGAGCGCCTATCTTCATTCACAGCCGCATGAAATTGATGAGCTCTGGCTTGCCTTGCCCTTACGAGCAGAGGAAGCGCTTAAAAAAATACTGTACGAGCTTCGTCATCATACTATTGCTGTTCGGCTGGTGTTAGATGTTTTCGGTTTAGGTCTATTAAAACATTCTATTACACAGGTCGATCGCTTTTCCATGCTAGCTTTAAATTCCTCGCCGATGGTGGGCATGAACCGCCTCATCAAGGCTATTGAAGATCGCGTACTCGCCCTTGTTATTTTAATCTGTATTAGCCCGCTATTTTTACTGATCGCGCTTGCTGTAAAAATCAGTTCTACCGGGCCCATCTTCTTCAAGCAATTGCGCCATGGCTGGGATGGGCGGGTGATCAAAGTCTATAAATTTCGCACGATGTATGAGCATCGAGAAGAAGAGGGGCAGGTGACGCAGGCCTCGCTTCAAGATCAACGAGTGACAGCCCTCGGTCGTTTTTTACGAAGGACCAGTCTTGATGAATTACCGCAGTTTATTAATGTGCTACAAGGACGCATGTCCATTGTCGGTCCCCGTCCGCATGCGCTACAGCATAATGAATTCTACAAAGATTCTATTAACGCCTATATGCAGAGGCATAAGGTCAAGCCTGGTATAACCGGCTGGGCGCAAATTAATGGCTGGCGAGGAGAGACAGAGACGCTAGAAAAAATGAAAAAGCGGGTGGAATTCGATCTTTTTTATATTGAAAATTGGTCTCCCTTATTTGATTTGAAAATTATTTTTATGACTTTTTTGAAAGGTTTTGTAAGTAGGAATGCTTATTAGAAGTAAGGACTCAGACTAGCAGCTTTTATTAGCGTATCTCCTCCATCAACCCTTGCACCTGTTTCACCGCCGTCTGCCAATTCAATCTTGTCTCAAATTCATGAAAAGCCGCAAAAGCCATTTCTTCATACTGCTTTACATTCTGTTTAAGCCCCATAATATAATCGCAATATTCTTTCACCGATGCTTCCAAAGCAAAGGTTCTCCCATTTAAATCATCTTTTATAATCGTAGAAATACCCCCTACATAGGTCGTTAAACAAGGCAGTCCATAGGCATTGGCCTCACAAAACACAATGCCATAGGCCTCTCCCTGCGAGGGCACAAATAAAAAATGAGCTTCTTGTAGTAATTTGCTAATGGTAGCCAAGCCCTCTGGTGTTCGTTTTGAAATAAACCCCGGGCAATGAACATAGGCAGGCAAGTTTTTCCATCCTCTAGGCTGGCAACCCACAATAGTTAGCTCAACAGACTCACCAGCCTGATGTAGCGCTTCCGCTACCTTTAAAACCAAGGGACCGCCTTTTTGTTCGAAGCGTTTACCTAAAAATAAAAGTTTAAGCGTTTTTTTAGAGCGATTCTTAACCCAGCTTTGCACATCTTTCAGTTGATGATTGCAGTGAATATTGGCACCAAAGGGAACAACTTTTACTTTTTCGCGTTTTACCCCATACAGCTCTATTGCAGCCCGTGCAGCCCAATCAGAAGAGAAAATAGCTAGACGACAGCGCGATAAACAAGCTTTCGCAATTTCATTGCCTTGGATGATGGTTTGGCGAGAATGATTAGTAAAAGCTGGATAAAAACCAACCAGACTTGAATAAACAGCATCAGTCCATAAAACGAGGGGTTGCTCGCAGTCTAAAAAGGCAATGGGATTCATTTGAGGAGCAAGTACTACCTCGGCCTTGAGTTTGCTTAAGAGTTGCTCAGTTTGCTCCGAATAGTGCCTTGCAGCCCTTAAATTAAAACGAGGGCTTTCACGCTGTCCACTAAGCCATTTTTTGAGCGTTTGTTTGATTTTAAATCCGACAGGCAGCTTTCTTTTTAAGTCACCAATATACTTCAGCTCATTGCCTGCTTTTTCGAAGGCCTGAGACATGTAAAAAGGTGTACCAGACCAATGATGGACATCCGCTGCATTAAAAGTAGTGGCATAAACAATTTTCATGTCGAAACTCGATATGTTAAAATTTGGTCGGTTTTAGCTTCCCCCAAGAAAGGTATCAGGATTGAAGTATAATGCGCAAGCTTAGTAAAGCCGTTTTTCCCGTAGCAGGCTTAGGAACCCGGTTCTTGCCGGCCACCAAAGCCAATCCCAAGGAAATGTTGCCGGTTGTGGACAAGCCCTTGATTCAATATGCAGTTGAAGAAGCAATTGCCGCTGGCATTACCGAACTCATTTTTGTAACCAGTAGTAGCAAACGAGCTATTGAAGATCATTTCGATTCTAACTTTGAATTAGAAGCGAGTCTTGTAGAACGCGGCAAGCAAGACCTGCTGAATATTGTAAAAAGTATTTTGCCGGAAGGTATTTCCTGTGCTTATATCCGACAAAAGTCTCCGCGTGGTCTCGGTCATGCCGTGCTTTGTGCCAAACAGTTAATTATGAATGAACCCTTTGCTGTTTTATTAGCAGATGATTTGATTGATGGTCGGGTTCAATCTTGCTTACAACAGATGATTAAAGTTTTTGAAGAAACACAGAGTTCTGTAGTCGCCGTAGAAAAAATACCACCGCAGGAAACCAAGCGTTATGGTGTGGTAGAGCTTGCGCCCACCGCTGAAAAAATAGCCTTAATAAAAGGTATCATTGAAAAGCCAGATCCAAAGGAAGCCCCTTCTGATTTGGGTGTGGTAGGTCGCTACATTTTAACCCCACGTATTTTATCTCTTCTTGAGAGCACGCCACAAGGTTCGGGAGGTGAAATTCAATTAACCGATGCCATTGCCAAATTACTACAAGAAGAAGCTGTCTATGCCTGTCGCTTTGAAGGCAAGCGTTATGATTGCGGCAGTAAAATAGGCTATCTCGAGGCAACCCTGGCTTATGCCTTAAAACACCCCGAATTAGCCGATGATTTTAAGCTTTGTCTAGAAGAGTATGCGCGGTGCGAGTAAGCGATCACAAGAATCCAAACAATTTCCTGTGGATTTACGGTTTTGCCGCTTTCTCTAGTGTGCTGCTCTCAGCCTGGATCGCTTATCGAGAAACAGTCATCAATCCCGATGCAATCTGTTATTTGCAAAGCGCAGCTGTCATCGGTGCAGGTGGCTTACGCAAGGCTATGAATTTATGTGCCCAAGCGCAATGGCCTTTTTATTCCGTGTTGATTTATTTCTTAGGAGCCCTCACGCAGCTTCCGCTGCTAGCCGCTGCCTATGTCTGGAATGCTATTTTTACAGCGATCACTGTCGTTTCTTTTATAGTCTTAGTTCGTCAACTAGGCGGTAGTCGGCGTGTTTTATGGCTTGCGGTCTTTGTTATTTTATTAGCACACCAGTTTAATAGTATCAGGCAATATATTATTCGCGATCATGGTTTTTTTGCTTTTTATTTAGTATCTCTTTCTCTGCTTTTGCGCTATCTTAGTTTTCCCCGTTGGTATTATGCTCTAGGCTGGGGCCTCAGTCTTTTGCTAGCAACCTTGTTTCGCATCGAAGGGGCTGTTTTTCTAATTCTGCTTCCTTGGGTTTTTTGGTTTCAATCTTCAATGAGCTATTGGCAGCGGACTAAAGGTTTTCTGCAACTGAATGCGCTTTCTTTAAGCTCAGGCTTGCTTGTCTTCGGTTGGTTGATTTTCCATCCTGAAATTAGTCTAGCCAGTCTTGGTCGAATACAAGATCTTGTCTTTCAAGTCTTTCATGCCGGCGGGGTAGTGTGGCAGCGTTTTCAGGTGAGTGCTGATGCTTTTGCTCGCTCTGTGCTCACTCCCGAATCGATGCAAGATGCAGGTCTGGTATTTTCTCTAGCTATCCTCATGTGGTATCTCGCTAGAGTCATCATGAATTTGTCCTTTCTTTATAGCGCTCTAGTTGTTTATGGTTGGTGGCGGCGAGCGTTTTCCTTCAGTCGCCCTGCAGTTTCAGTCTTATTAGGCTACATTCTCATTAATGTACTTGTGACCAGTCTTTTTCTAGCCCAACATTTATTTTTATCTAAACGCTATTTAATTGCTTTAACCTTAATTCTCATGCTCTGGGTTCCTTTTGCCCTAGATCGTTTAATTCAATCTTGGCAAAAGAAGGAAACCCCTTCTTGGCTGATGCCCTTGATTGTTTCTCTCATCATTCTTGCCTCTCTGGGCGGTATTTTTGATTTTGGTTATTCCAAAGCTTATCTGCGCCAAGCCGGCGATTGGCTGGCTGAGCGGGTGCCGGCAGCAGCTTCCCTTTATAGTAATGATTATCAAATTCTCTATTACTCAAAACATTTTGGTAATGATATTTTCCAGAAAATAAATGAATACCATCAGCCCAATGCTACACAGCAGGGCTATTGGAAAAATTATGATTATCTAGCTTTAGCCGTTAGCAAAAAAAATGTGGCTGAAAAAGCAGCCTTGCTAGAAGCAATCCCGCTGCTACCTATTCAGGTTTTTTCGAATAAACGCGGTGATCAAGTTCTTATTTATAAAATTAAGGATGAAACATGAATATCTCTGTAATCGGAGCAGGTTATGTAGGCTTAGTAACAGCGGCCTGTTTTGCAGATTTAGGCAATCATGTAAGCTGCATTGATATTAATGAAGATAAAATTACTAAACTCAATCAAGGTATTTTGCCTATCTATGAACCTGGTCTTGACACGATTATCCAGGCTAATCGAGCCGCTGGCCGCTTGCATTTTGTGACCTCGCTGCATGCTAGCCAACAGGAACCCCAGCTTATTTTTATTGCTGTCGGTACGCCAAGCAATCAAGAAGGTGCCGCGGATTTGCAGTATGTATTGGATGCTGCCAAGAACATTGGAGCTTATCTCAATCAATATTGCGTCATTGTAGATAAATCCACTGTACCTGTGGGAATGGCCGCTCAAGTCGAAGCAGTTATTCATGCGGGTTTAGTTGAGCGAGCGAAAGCAATTACCTTTGATGTGGTCAGTAATCCTGAATTTTTGCGTGAAGGGGCTGCTATCGATGATTTTATGCACCCTGATCGTGTCATTATTGGTTGTTCTTCAAAAAAAGCAAAGCAGCTCATGCTAGATCTTTATCTTCCGCTGATGCGTAATACAGAAAAAATCTATTTCATGAATGTGAAAGATGCCGAGATGACCAAATACGTGGCAAATGCTATGCTCGCCACCCGAATCTCTTTCATGAATGAAGTCGCTGTTCTCTGTGAAAAAATGGACGTTGACGTAGAAAATGTCCGCGTGGGGGTGGGTGCTGATTCACGTATTGGTCCCGGGTTTTTATTTCCGGGCTGCGGCTATGGCGGCTCCTGTTTCCCCAAGGATGTCAAAGCCCTCATTAAAATGGCTGAAAAAGCAGATTTCGATCCCTTAATTTTACGCAGCGTTGAAAAACGCAATGAATTACAAAAAAAGCTTTTATTTGAAAAGCTCACTCAGGTTTTTGGCCAAGACCTCTCGAAGCTCGTGATTGGCCTGTGGGGTTTGTCCTTCAAGCCCGATACCGATGATCTCCGAGAAGCCTCTTCTCTCGTTTTATTAGAACAACTCATCAAGAGCGAGGCCCGAGTGCAAGCTTATGATCCCGCCGCCATGCCAGCAGCAAAACACAGCCTACCCGCAGCCTGGTTTAGCTCCGGTCAACTTCATTTAGCAGAGGATCAATACGAGGCCCTCCAAGGCGCAGATGCCTTAATCTTAGTTACCGAATGGAAACTCTTCCGTTATCCCGACTGGGAAGCCATGAAAAAACAAATGCGCCGCCCCCTTATTTTTGACGGCCGCAATCAATTCGATCCTAAACAATTATCCGAAGCAGGATTTGAGTATTATGGAATTGGTCGTACTTTAGATAATCCCTTGCATTTTGGGAGAGAAGAAAAGTGGAAGCAAAGCTGTGAAGCTTAAGGCCTGGTCATCCCATATTGCTATTCAGACCAGCTTAGCAATCCCCCTCTCCGCCCGCGCTTTTTGCGGGAGGAGAGGGATGGGGAGAGGAGGCCTAGCCCTCAAGCAATTCCCCTATTAATCCCTCCACCACCACAATCCGTTCTTTTAACTCATGCTCATTTAAAGTAAAACGCAACTCCGTCGCACTCGCAAAGCGAAAGCGTTCTGGCTGTGCTTGAATAAGCTTAATTAAATGCCGCGGATCAATAGAGGTCTTTTCATGAAATTCAATTTTTCCGCCCTTAGTGTTTGCTTCAAGCTTTTTGATACCGCAGGACAATAATTTCAATTTGAGTTCACTTAAGGCGAATAAATTTTTAAGTGCAGCCGGCAATAAACCAAAACGATCAATCATCTCAACCTGAAGTTCATCTAAGGCTCGAACGGTTTTAGCGCTGGCGATTTTTTTATAAAATTGTAAACGTAGTGTGACATCCTCCAGATAAGATTCTGGAATCAAAGCTGTAATTTGCAAATCAATTTCAACAGTCGTTGCTCTTTCCGCTTGCCAATCTGGCTCCTGTCCTGATTTTAAGGCAGCAACAGCGCGAGCGAGATAATCACTATAAAGGCTAAACCCAATTTCTTGCATATTCCCACTTTGTTCCTCACCCAGAAGTTCCCCAGCACCACGAATTTCTAAATCATGTGTTGCCAAGCTAAACCCTACACCAAGCTCACCCAGCGAGGCGAGGGCATCAAGACGTTTAAGCGCATCTCTTGTGATCAGTTTCCGGGATGAAATCAGAAGATAGGCATAGGCTTGATGATGTGAACGACCAACCCGTCCGCGTAATTGATGTAATTGCGCCAAACCAAACTTGTCGGCACGGTGAATGATGATGGTATTTGCCGTTGGAATATCAATGCCACTTTCAATGATGGTTGTGCAAACCAAGACATTAAAGTGTCGGTGATAAAATTCAGACATGACCTGTTCCAATTCTCGTTCGCGCAACTGCCCATGGGCTACAGCGATACGGGCTTCGGGAATGAGTTCATGGAGCTCCCGTGCTTTTTTATCAATAGTGGCTACTTCATTATGCACAAAAAACACCTGACCACCGCGTAAAATTTCTCGTTGCACAGCTTCCTGAATCAAGTGTTTTTCAGTTTCATGCACAAAGGTTTTGACAGAGAGGCGGCGTGCCGGTGGTGTTGCAATAATGGATAAATCACGAATAGCAGCCAAGGCCATATTTAAGGTACGCGGAATAGGGGTTGCAGTCAGCGTCAGAATATCCACATCCGAGCGAAGTGCCTTTAAGCGTTCTTTTTGATGCACACCAAAAAGATGTTCTTCATCAATAATAACCAAACCGAGCGCTTTAAAAGAAACTTCCTTTTGCAGCAACTTGTGCGTACCAATTAAGATATCAACCTTACCCTCTCGCAGCTTCACTAAGGTTTTTTGTTGTGCTTGTGGACTACGAAAACGTGAAAGCACCTCAATTTGAATAGGCCAATCGGCGAAGCGATCTTGAAAACTGTTATAATGTTGCTGAGCAAGCAAGGTGGTGGGAACAAGAACGGCAACTTGTTTACCATTGTGCACCGCCAAAAAAGCAGCTCGCATGGCTACCTCAGTTTTGCCAAAGCCAACATCACCACAGATCAGACGATCCATGGGTCTGCTTGAGGTCATATCGCTAATCACTTCAGAAATGGCACGTTTCTGATCAGCTGTTTCTTCGAAAGGAAAGGCCGCAGCAAATTGCTGATATTGTTCGTCAGGTAAGTGGAAGGCGAAACCCTGATGCGCGGCGCGGCGGGCATAGATATCCAAAAGCTCGGCTGCTACGTCTCGAGCTTTTTCTTCCGCCTTACGCTTGGCCTTCTGCCATTGTTCATTGCCGAGACTATGCAAGGGAGCCTGTTCCGGATCTGCCCCCGTATAGCGCGAAATGAGGTCCAAGGAAGAGATCGGAACATACAGCTTATCCCCCCTGGCATACTCCAAACAGAGAAAATCGCCTAAGTGCTCACCAACTTTGAGAGTATGCAGTCCTTGATAGCGACCCACGCCGTGGTCGAGATGAACAACCGGATCGCCAATTTGTAATTCACTGAGATTACGAATCAGTGCTTCAGTCTCAGTGCTTGCTCCCTTGCGCTCTGCGGCTTGTTTAATACGTTTGCCAAATAATTCTGTTTCGGTGATCACTGCAAGGGGCGGTTCTTGTATACGAAATCCTGCTTCGAGGGGAGCAATAAGCAGACCATGGGGTTTCTCAGATTGGAGAAAATCCTGCCAAGTCGTAAAAAATGAAGGAAAAATCGAAAGCTTTCCAAGGGCTTGTGTTAAAATTTCTCGTCGACCGATGCTTTCCGCACAAAATAAAATGCGCCCTGAATAGTCTCGCATAAAATCTTGCAAAGTCGAGGCTGTTAAACTTGTTTTCTGCTCAATAGCTAGAGCGGGCATAGCTTCTACAGCAAAGGAAGGAGCTTGGAGAGCTTGCGCCTCCTCCGAGAGCAGCAGTTCAAGCTGTGGATACTGAGACAGACGTTTTTGAAATTCTTCTACCGATAAAAACAAGTGCTCGGGCGGCAATAAAGGATGGGTATGATCATGCCGTCTTTCTTCGTAGCGATGTTGAAGCTCCTGCCAGAAATGTTTTGCCGCTTCCAAAGCATCGCCTACTGTTACAATTAAAGTATCTGGAGAAAGATAATCAAAAAGTTCAGCAGTTTGATCAAAAAATAAGGGTAAATAATATTCAATGCCAGGAGGACTGATTCCCTCGCTGATATCCTGATAAAGCGGTGCTTGCAAAGGATTGCCGCTAAATTGGCTACGCCAGGCTGAGCGGAAATGTTCAATGGCCTCTTCATTTAAGGGAAATTCTTTGGCTGGCAGCAGTTGTATTTTTTCAACGGGAGTAAGTGAGCGTTGATTGTCAGGTGAAAAAGTACGAAGAGAATCGACTTCATTATCGAAAAGATCAATACGATAAGGAAGTGGAGATCCCATCGGAAAAATATCCATAATCGACCCACGGATAGCAAATTCACCATGTTCTCTGACTTGATTAACACAATAGTAGCCGGCTTGAGTCAGGCGTTTACGCGTTGCCTCCAGATCTAAGCGATCCCCCTTAGCCAATAAAAAAGTATGCGCTTCGAGAAAAGAACGAGGAGAAAGACGGTGCAAAAGGGTGGCAATGGTGGTAATCACAGCGCCTTGCTGCAAGGCCGGCATTTTATAGAGAGTCGCAAGACGCTCAGAAATAAGATCCTGATGTGGAGAAAAACGATCATAGGGCAGAGTTTCCCGATCAGGAAAATGAAGCAGGGTAGAAGTAGTTGGCAGAAAGAAAGCCAGCTCACGATCTAATTGGGCGGCTAAGAGACTATCTTGAACCAGAATAAGTATAGGATGCTGAGCCTGAGCCAAAATCTCGCTAAGCAGGTAACTCATGCTGGCTTGAGCTAGCATGGGCCATCGGCTGATCTCTCCCTTTGAGGGGAGAGATATAAAACGATTCTTTATTGCTGGCATGTATTTTAATTGCACTTCTTATTTAGGCTTAGGAGTAGTAGTATTATTCATATAATCTCGCATATCGAGACTATCTAAATACACCTGATCTGACAAGCCTGTCTGTTGTTGATAAGCCAGCGTTTCTTCCAAACTGTTGAGTATATAATTTAACCTACGAAGATAAGATGATTGGAATGGATTATTATGTTTGCCTTTTCTATTATCAATCTTTTTCTTCGCTTCACTTTCAACTACTAACTGAGGTAGCTGAGAATTGACTTCCTTCGACTCTTTTTCTTCTTCAACCTGTAGCTGAGGTAGCTGAGAATTGACTTCATTCGACTCTTTTTCTTCTTCAACCTGTAGCTGAGGTAGCTGAGAATTGACTTCATTCAACCTTTTTTTCTTTTCAACCTGTAACTGAGGTAAATGAGAATTTACTTCATCAAACCTCTCAAATTCTCCTTTAATTTTTTTATAGAATAATCTGAAATCTTCAGTGGTTTTCAAGCTTTGAGTAGAAAGCTCGAGATAAAGTCCTCTAGCCTCAGTACAATAACGCCTTCCCCAATGAAAGTTGAAAGCACGACGCAGTAAGTGCCCGTATTCCCCTCTTGTGCACTGAGTAAAAAAAGAGGGTAGCCACCCCTTTGGCGCATAATAATCTTTTATAAGACTTAAGGCGGCACGTGATTTGATTTGATCTCCGATGGAAAGAGGTAAAAGTGCTTTGCCCGCCTGATTTGTTTTTACCGGATATTCTATTACTTTGTTGCTATGATGATTAGCAAGGTCAGGTGTGTGATAGAGCCTGATGATGCTTTCTAAATTATAATTTTCATCCTGCTTAAACTCCTCTTGTTCTGGCTGATTGGCAAATAAATCCGCAGCCTCATCTTGCTTAAACTCCTCTTGTTCTTGCTGATCGGCCAATAAATCCACAGCCTCATCTTGCTTAAACTCTTCTTGTTTTAGCTGATCAGCAAATAAATTCGCAGCCTTATCTGGTGTTAAAGCAATATCTTCTCCAGCTTTGAGCTTGCTAAAAGCATCCATTAAGGATTTGTTTTCCTTCAGAGCTTTCACTAGCTCATCATTTAAAATCGTTTCAGTCCATTTGTGACCGTAGCCATAGATACTAAATTGCTCTTTTTCCACAGTTCGAGCTCCAGCTCGAATTGTTTTCTTAATTAAAATAGGATCCTGTGGCTCAGGGAAACGCTCCTTCAATTTTTCCTCAGAAAGCGCTTGATCGCTTGCAAATAAAACAAGCCCATGACGCTGTCGTAAGCTTTCTCTTTCTTCATAGGCCTGGACACGTGCTTGATCGTTCTCTGCTGTTTTGTGAATTCTCGGACCCCAAAAGCTTTGTTTCTTGTTAAAAAAAAGATCATAGTAGTGACTGAGCTGATCTTTTTTTCTATTAAAGTCTAAGCTTACAGCAGTTGCTAGCATTTCTGTCTTGCGTTGTAAATGGTTACGCTTTGCAATTTCTGCTTTGGCGAGGTCTTCTTTAAGTTCCCTTGCATCTTTCGGTTTTCGGACTTCGATCTCCTGAACCAGATTTTTTATTCTGTCTAAAAGTGCTATTGGTTTTTGAGCATTGGCTTGTGGATCTTTCTCTTCATCCCCATTTTGAGCGGAAAGCTTGTTTCGGTAATCCTCAAGAAGAGACTGAAGGGTGTGACTCTTATTTTCATCTTGCAGAACTGTATGTTCCAGAACTGTATGTTCCAGAACTGTATGGGGTAGTTGAAGTCGCGAAGATTTTTTAGAAGCTTCCTTCTGGGATGCAGACTGAGAATTTTGTTTTTGTGAGCCCGCTTGTAAAGCGGGCTTTTTAGTCTCTGAAGTCTCTTTGCTTGTTCCCTGAGTAGCTTCTCCTTCTAATTTTTTTGGTGAATCTTCTTTTTTAGAGGAGCTTTCGTTTTTTTGTGAAGCAACTGGCTTTTGTTGAACCATACTCAAAAATTCATTCAAAATTCTCATATGACCCAGGCGTGCTGCATGCATAAAGGCATTATAGCCCTTATCATCACACAAACTTGGATCAGCGTTATGCTCATGATCTAGCAAAACAGTAGCAAGCGAGTGTTCGTTTTGAATCGTGGCTTCAATCAAGAGCGTTTTTTGATTCTGCTGTTGAGAATGTTGATTGACATCTTGTTTTCGGTCGAGACTTAAATCGTTTACCATCTTTGCTAGTGTTGCAAGCCGTTTTCTAGGTGGCTGAGTGAGCATCTCACCTTCTGAAGTAATCCAGGCTACCTGAGGTCCTGGTAGATTTATTTCAGAACACGGGTCTATATTTTTTTCGAGGAAGTTTAAAACAGAAGAGACGCTTGCTGCTGGTGCTTGTTCTTTTCTCGTATCCATTTCTCCCCCTTCTCTGTAAATTTTCAGGCATTATAGTGGGCTATTGTTAAGCCAATATTAACGGATTATGTTAAAATGAGAGTTAAAGTAGAAACTCTACAAGAGGACAAATCATGACCATCTGGAAGCGAGAACTTGATCTTGCCCGTGCCTCAGAACGCTGCAAAAACACCATGGTCGATCATTTAGGTATCGAATTTATCAATTTTGGTGATGATTATTTGGCCGCCCGCATGCCGATTGATCATCGAACCAAACAACCCATCGGTATTATGCATGGTGGTGCTTCCTGCGCCTTGGCTGAAACCGTAGGCAGTACAGCGGCAAATTTTTGCGTTGATGAGGGCTATTATTGCGTAGGTTTGGATATCAATGTCAATCACATTCGCTCTATACGAGAAGGTTCAATTATTGCAATAGCCAAGCCCTATCATATCGGCAAAAGTACGCAGGTGTGGGGAATTGATATTTTCGATGAACAGGAAAAAAGAATTTCGGTTAGTCGTTTGACGATGGCTGTTTTAAAAGGCTAAGCGCTAATTCAATAGCTGTGTTCAAACTACTCGCATCAGCCCGAGCTGTCCCCGCCACATCCAAAGCCGTGCCATGATCGACAGAAGTGCGAATAAAAGGAAGACCCAGGGTAACATTCACCGCCTTGCCAAAGCCCAGTGTTTTTACAACCGGCAAAGCCTGATCATGATACATCGCGAGAATAGCATCAGCTTCTTTAAGATATTTCTCTGTAAACAAAGTATCCGCTGAAAAAGGTCCCTTTAGTTTCATATTCTGGGCTCGCAATTTATTTAAGACCGGATTAATCAAGTCTATTTCTTCTCTGCCAAGATAACCACCTTCTCCCGCATGTGGATTTAAGCCAGCGATAAAAATGCAAGGATCAGCTAGACCAAAGCGAGTGCGGAGCGCTTGTCGCAAAAGAACAATAGTCTGCTCTAGTTTTTTCGCAGTGATGGCCTGTGCTACTTCAGCTAAGGGAAGATGGGTCGTAAGCAGCGCCACTTTTAAGTCTCCGTTTTTCCATGAAGAGGTAAAAGATGATTTCACTACAAACAACATGAGAACTTGTTCGATATTGGCAGCTGCTGCGAAGAATTCAGTATGTCCTAAAAAAGAAAGACCGGCCTCATTTAAAATACCTTTATGCACCGGTGCTGTAACCAAAGCATCGACAGTTTTATTGAGAGCCGCGTCCGCTGCTATCGCAAGAATTTTTTCGACATAGCGCGCGTTTTTTTGATTTAATTTTCCAGCTTCACAGACTGCCTGTAATTCAACAGCAATTAATTTTAAATGGCCAGGCGGGAGCGGCTTCGGAGCAGTATTTTTATCAAAAGGAAGGAGTGTTAAAGGAAGATTGAGTTGTTTAGCACGTGATAATAAAAGATCTTTATCTCCGATAACAACAAGCTCAACTGGCCAGGCCCTTTGCGCTATTTGTGCGACAAGATCCGGACCCACACCAGCCGGTTCACCAGAAGTTATCAGAACGCGCGGAAGATTCACGCGCTGGCCTTGTCATCAATTTCAATAAAAGCCTGACCGCGAGCTTTTCCCAACCAAGTTTGCATCGCTTCTTCAAATTTTCGCTGAAAAATAGCTTGTGCCACTTCTTGGCGCTCTGGTTTGCTACTATGAGCCTGAAGACTTCTTAAACCAAGTAATTGAATGAGATGAAAACCATTGGCGGTTTGAACCGGACCTGAAAAAGAATGAGGCTGCATGTGATTCACAAGCTCCGTAAAGGCTGTTGGAACCTCATCCAATTTACGCCAGCTGAGATCATTCGTTTGTACGGACTCTACTTCTGTCGCAGGTAATTGCTGAAGGGTTATGCCTTTGCGTAGTCTCGCGAGTAGCTCATCTGCAAATTTTTTAGCAATAGCAATTTCTTGCGGATTAGGAGAATCAGACAAAGGGATAAGAATATCCTGCAGATGATATTCTTTTTCGCCAGTCGTTTCCAATTGCGTGGTTCGTAGTGAATCATTTATTTCTTCAGGAGAAATACTGATACGAGCGGCTACTTCACGTTGTTGCAAATGCTGTAAAATGAGGGATTCACGAATTTGCTTGCGATAAGCGCTGCTACTCAAACCCTCATGTGCGATTCTATCGTAAAATTCTTTTATCGAAAGATGGTTCTCCTCAGCAATTTTTTTGATAACCTGATCCAGTTCAGCATCTTTTACCTGAATGCCCAGCTGCTCTGCTGCCTCTAATTGCAGTTTATTATTGATTAATTGATCCAAGATTTGCTTATGTAAGGCCTTGGTTTCTGGCGGGCTCATATTTTGAGCCGCCATTTGATTTCTAGCGATACGGGTTGCTTGATTTAATTCAGTTTGCGTAATCACAGAGTCATTTACAATAGCAACAATCTTATCCAAGGCCTTCTCGCCTTGTTTTAAGGCAGGCTGAGCCAAAGACTCCTGACAAGGTCCGAGAAGCAGTAGTATGCTTAGTAAAATAAAATGCAGTGTCGATTTCATAAATTAGATATCCTGTCCAAACCGCGAATCATAGCCGGAAATATTATTTCTCAATATGGCTGTTGGATCACCCTTCGGATTAAAGGTTCCTAAACCCTTTAAGATGATCTGAAAATAAAATTGGTTGCTGTATTGAGGCCGGGTTTCTTGAACCCCCGTAAATGTTCTGCCTGCCACAAACTGAGCAGCCCAACAACAGCTGTCATATTGTAAACCATAAAAGAGATTCTGGAAATGCAGGGTATTCCAATCTTCACTCCATCGCCCCACCAGCCCCCAGTTCTCGGCCACAGGCCAACTAAATGATAAATCAGTTAATTTAAGGATATTTTCATTGCCAGTGCCGACTACCGTTGCATTAGAATTGGCTATAATCCCGCCTAGGAGATCGCCATTCCGCACATAGCTGAAACCCAAATTAATCACTCTTTCTGAATCTTGCTTGTAATGAAGGGTGATCGTTTGATTATTTAATTGCTTGGTTTGAGGATCCCAAATGACATCTGCCGTTGCGCCCCAATGGGCGGCCATGTTGTAGCTTAAGGAGCCGGAAATAGGAGAGAGATGGCGCTTGTTATCATTATTAGCCGGATAATCTGTACAAAGTTGAGGGTTTTGACAAAGCGTCACGGCGCGATTTTTAAAATAAATAATTTCACCCACAGCAGCCCTTAAGGTTTCTACACCGCTTTTTTGATCGATGATACGGGTTGTGATACCTAGGCTGATGCGATTAGCATCATTAATCCGGTCAATACCGCTAAAGCGGTTATAGACAAAGAGTTGATCATAAATCAGCGTGTTGACCGTCGTATCAAAAATGGGGATTTGAGTTTGGTTGCGATAGGGTATGTAAACATAATAAAGCTGTGGCTCAAGGGTTTGAGTATAGTCCTGTCTAAAAAGCTGGAAATTACGGTCTAGATAAAGGCCAGAGCTAAAATCAAAAATAGGCAAACCCCGGGTTTGATGTTTGGGCATGGTTGCTGTGACATGACCGAGCTCATATTCGCTAAGCGCCAATTGAGCGCGTGGTATCAAGTAAAAGGCCGGCCAGTTAAGCGGCCATTCAACCCCTGGCTGTAAATGTAAACGGTCGCCTATAGGGTATTGGTTTGTATCTCCCGGCGTATTTTTAATATCAAAACGCGTGGCTTCCGTACCGATAAAATAATGCAAACCACCCCATTGATTAGGATAATCTCCACCTAAGAGTAATTGTGGAAAACGTCGATATTGATTGTAAAAAATAGAATCTACATCAGCCGGATGTAAGGTTTGATAGCCTTGAATGCGGCCAAGAAAATCCCAATGTTCACCGGCATAATGGAGTTCACCTTGCTGTAGCAGATTATTTTGCGCGTTTTCAGTAAGATTTTTGGTGAAATCTTCAAGAAAATAATCATCACTTACCTGACTATAATCAACAGAGGCAGACCAATGGTCGTTGAATTGTGTCTCGTGGGTCCAACCCAGAGAGTAGCGCGTGTTATGCGTGTTCATCAGGCGATATAATTCCGCTTGTTTAAAAGGATCTGTTGATCCTTGATAGCGCTGATCCAATTTTTCCTTGAAGGTTGGAAAATATTGATCATCTGGAAAAATGCTGGCTTGGATCCTGCCCTTACTCGAGGGAGTCAGATAGCGGAATAAGTCAGCGAGCTGAAAGCCGCGTTCTGTGTAATAGGTCGGGGTGAGGGTGGTGTCGTAATTGGGAGCAAGATTCCAATAAAAAGGCAGCCCAAGATAGTAGCCAGAATAGGAGTTATTTCGGTTGATCGAACCGATCGTAGGCCATAAAAATCCAGTTTTACGCCGGGAATCAATGGGAAAATTCATATAGGGCGTATAGAAGACAGGCAGACCCTTAATGAGTAAGCGAGCGTTATTGGCCGTGCCTCTGCCCGTTTCTTTATTGAGATCGAGCTTACTCGCTTTGACCTGCCAGAAACTATGTGTTGGCGGACAGGTGCTATAGCTGACTTCCTTGAAATGATAAATTTTGCTTTCAGTCTGTGAATAAGATTTTGCCTCTCCCCAAGCACTCAGTTGTTTAATAGGACGTGGTTTGTCTAGGGCTTGTAGGGGGACAGCAGATTTTTGCTTCAGGACTTGATTATAATTGACGGCATTCATCAGGTTGCCATAAATCGTGGTGCGATAAACAATGCCAAATAAAGAATTGGCCTTGGTTTTAAGATCAACATGGCCTTTTTCCGCCAAGATTAAGGTATTGGGTTCCCGTAGATGCAGTGCCTCGGCAAGATCGACACCGGTGAGTTTACCGCTAATTGGATCTCGATAAAGATAGGCTTTATTAGCTATGATTTGTCGGGTTCCATAATTAAGCGTCACCTTTCCTTCTAGAACCGAGGTTCCATGTTGGACAATTGTATATTGATCGCTCGTAATATGAAGCTTCTCTGCTTCCTTCAGGTCTTCCTTCGATAAAAAGGGAGATTCCAGATAATAACCACCACAGCGGGTTCCTGGCTTTTCTACCCAACCCAATTGTTCAGCTAATTCTTTGGCAGGGGGAGTCGGTTGAGCTTGTAGGGTAGTGTGAAAGACAAAGAAGAGCAGGCCTAAGGAAATAAGCGAAAATAAGCGCCATTGATTATGTTTTCTAAGGATTATCATACCCTGGTCCGTCTAACCCGAGCAGTGTAGCGAAATGTTGTTACTATTGCGAGGGTGCGAAAAAGAGAAGAGAGCGGTTTAATCGAATCCCAGGCCTCCCACAAGAGTTGGAGAATCTGGAGCATCTTTAACTTCTCCAGCTTCTCTAGGCTGTTGTGCGGGCGAATGAAAAAATTTTAAGCGATCTCGTTCGCTACAGAGACGCTCTTTTTCAGTTGATACAAGGTTCATCACCGTAGCTACCGTTTTGTTTTCGATAGTCTGCAGTCCCAGCTCTCTCGATAAATGAGCATCATAAGGCCCGCAGGTAACGGAAATTTCTTTAGCTTTTTGTAAAGCTTTTTTAGAAAAAAACCCTATTTGATGAGAATCAAAGCGCTCAGGTCCTTTTTTAAAATTTAACCTCATACTTAACTCTCTCACACACAAGAAAATGAGCAGCCCTGCAAGGATCCCAGCAGCAATGATCAAAATACAAGATAAAGCAGGGCTGCTACCTAGGATGCTAGCCCATACAGCATTATAAGCAGCACTAGCAGAAGTTCCATTAGCAAGGGCTGTATCAGCGGCAGTTTCAGCGAGGGCTTCAATAGCTATAGCAGTCATGACGCCAGTAGATGATCCCACTATGAAATAGCCGGGGAGAAAATCTTCGTTAAATTGTTGACGATAAGCTGCCACCTCCGGAGAGCTGAGCTGATTCAAGCGGCCATAGAAAAATCCACGGCTTTGTTTTTCTTCTGTAACTTTTTGAATAAAATTTTCTAATAAGTTAATCCTAGAATTTAAATTATCCCAATAGAGCTGATAAGAAAGGGTTTGATGTTTTTTTTGGGCTTCAGTTTTTTTAGCTTCTCTCTCCTCAGCTAGCGCTTTTTTTTCATTGCTAAACTCTATTTGCAAGGCAGCTAATTCTTCATTTTTTTGCTCTTTAACTTTCTCTGTAGTCTTTTTAAGTTCCAGTGCAAGTTGAATATCCCAGTGATTTTTAGTTACTTTTATTTGTCTTTCGGCATGCTCCTCCTGCCTTGCTTCAAGCTCAGTCATTCTTTCTTCTTGTGCGCGCTCATTTTTATGGAGGGCTTCCATTCCTGCATGATAAGCTTTGATTTTTTTATGAAATGAAGTAGACACCAAGTTAAGATCTGCCTGTTCCTGCAGTTCTAAAAAAGATAGGAGATTCCAGGTTATTTCTGGTGATCCTGGAATGGTGAAGGGATTACCCTCTATAAGATTTGTAGGACTTATGTTTCTATCATGCATATCCGCCTCTCAAATAGCATCTCAAGGAGAGAATTGGTAAAATACAAAAAAAGGAGAAGAAGTGAGTCAAATTAATCCCCTCTTAAGGCCCTGGCTGCAAGAAAATTGCACTTTTCCGATTGATAGTTTACATGAAATACCGGGTGATGCGAGTTTCCGTCGCTATTTTCGTTTACGTAGTGGAACGCAGTCTTATATGGTCATGGATGCCTCAGAACAAAGAGATTGTTTTGAGCCTTATATCGCTATTGCGAAGGCCCTTCTTCCCTTGGGGATAAGGGTTCCGCAAATCTTGGCTGAAGATATCGCTCCGGGGTTTATGCTCATCTCCGATTTTGGGGATACCCAATATTTAACAGCTCTACATCCTAATAATGCCGATGAACTGTATAAAAAGGCCTTGCACTCCCTTTCAGTTTTGCAAGCCTGCCGTGAAATTCAAAATTGGACTTTGCCAGCCTTTAATCAGCAGTTCATGTTAAATGAATTAAAAGAATTTTATCATTGGTTTGTAGAACGATATTTAGGGCTGACTTGTTCGGAGCAAGAACAGACAATGCTGCAAGCTACTTTTGCCAGCCTAATTGATAGTGCGAACAAACAACCACAGGTTTTTATCCATCGGGATTATCATTCAGCTAATTTAATGGTGCTGCCAGATCAGCAAGTGGGTATTTTAGACTTTCAAGATGCCTGTATTGGCCCCCTCACCTATGATTTAGTTTCCCTCTTACGCGATTGTTATATCGATTGGCCGGAGTCAAAGGTGCAGCAGTGGGCTGGCTATTACTATGAAATCCTGTGTACGCAGTCGAGCTTACAGAAAGTGAGCTTGATGCAATTCCTGCAGTGGTTCGACTGGATGGGCCTACAGCGCCATTTGAAAGTGCTTTTTATTTTTGCGCGAAAATATTTACGTGATCACACAACAAACTATTTAAAATCCATGCCCCGAACTTTAAATTATATTCTGCAGATTAGCGCGCGTTATCCTGAATTACGCCTCTTTCACATTTATATGCGTGATTTTATTTTACCTATTTATGAAAGGAAACAACAATGCGAGGCATGATTTTAGCTGCTGGCAGAGGTCAGCGTATGGGGGAGTTAACAAACAACCAACCGAAACTATTATTAAAAGTAGCCGGTTCTTATCTGATTGAGCATGCAATTCAAGCTTTCTCTCAAGCAGGAATCAAAGAAATCGTGATTAATGTGTCTTACTTCAAAGAACAAATCATGGCCGCCCTCGGTACAGGCCGGCGCTATGGCCTCAAGTTGTTTTATTCGGAAGAAAAAGAGCGTCTTGAAACAGGCGGCGGCATTGTCAAAGCTTTGCCTTTATTAGGAGAAGAGCCTTTTGTAGTGTGGAGTGGTGATGTTATTTGCGATTATCCTCTCGCGCAGCTGTTGCAACAACCCCTCCGTCTTGCTCATCTTGTCATGGTCGACAATCCCGCCTTTAAACCACAAGGCGATTACTGCCTCAATCAAAATCATGAAATTGAGTATGGACCTGGCAAAACCTACACCTTTGCAAATATTGGCCTTTATCGTCCCGCGCTATTTACAGGTTGCCAACCCATTTTCCGTCGCTTAGCCGATATCTGGCAAGACGCCATTTTACAAAAACAAATAACAGGTGAATGTTACCACGGCCTTTGGCATAATATCGGCACCCCTCAAGATCTAAAAACAGCAGAAGCCGTTTTGAGCCTTTCACCCTTTTCATCTTGAATCCTTAGCAGGCAAAACTCTCTAAGCAAAAATTATTTAACCCTCGCGCCCGAGAGGATTCGAACCTCTGACCCTTGGCTTCGGAAACCAATACTCTATCCACCTGAGCTACGGGCGCCTGTGCTGAATGTTAATTGAATCGAAATCTATTTTACAAGAGGAAATCGCATGTCCTTAGCCCTTGTTCTGTGCCGCGCTAGCGTAGGCATTTTTTCCCCCTTAGTCACCGTAGAAACGCATCTCTCTCCGGGCTTGCCTGGCTTCAGTATTGTAGGACTACCAGAAACCGTGGTGAAAGAAAGCAAAGACCGAGTCCGCAGTGCTTTAATGAACAGTCGCTTTGAATTTCCCCGCAGAAGAATAACGGTCAATTTAGCTCCCGCAGATTTACCAAAAGAAGGAGGACGTTTTGACTTGCCCATTGCCCTTGGCATTCTCGCCGCCTCAGGACAAATTCCCACTTCTCGCTTACTCTGCAGTGAATTTATGGGAGAATTAGCTTTATCAGGAGATTTACGCCCCATCTCGGGTATGTTGCCCGCCATTCTAGCCGCGCAGAAGACTAAGCATGCTATCATTATCCCAACAGCCAATGCAGCAGAAGCAGCCTTAGTTAAAAATGCAAGCGTCTTTTCCGCTGCTCATTTATTAGAAGTCTGTGCCTATTTAAAAGGGCTGCAGGAATTGTCCGCCGTTCGTTTTTCCCTTCAAAACCCGACAGTCCCAAGCCCCAGTCTTGATTTAGCGGAAGTTGCGGGACAGACCCAAGCCAAGCGTGCTTTGGAAATTACCGCCGCTGGCAAGCATAGTCTGTTGTTGATGGGCCCGCCCGGTACAGGCAAAACAATGCTAGCCAATCGCTTACCAAGCCTACTTCCCGCTTTATCAGATGAGCAGGCCCTTGAAGCAGCGACAGTTGCTTCGATGAGCACGAGTGGATTTAATCCTGCCACTTGGCAGCAGCTTCCTTTTCGTTCACCTCACCATTCTGCTTCCAGTGTTGCCTTAGTTGGGGGTGGTCGGCCGCCACGTCCAGGAGAAATTTCACTCGCGCATCAGGGCGTTTTATTTTTAGATGAATTACCAGAATTTAATCGACAGGTTCTAGAATCCTTAAGAGAACCCTTGGAATCCGGCCTCGTTACGATTTCACGCGCCTCTTTTCAAGCTGTTTTTCCTGCTAAATTTCAGCTCATAGCAGCAATGAACCCCTGTCCCTGTGGTTATGCTGGCAGTCCCTATCAAGCTTGTTCTTGTACACCCTCGCAGATTCAAGCTTATCTCAATAAATTATCCGGTCCCTTCTTAGACAGAATCGATATGCATGTGGAAGTCCCTGCCTTATCCGCCGAGGTTTTGTCCTATGCAAAACAAGAATCCCGAGAGAGCAGTGAGGCACTGCGACAGCGTGTGAATCAAGCTCGTGAGAAACAGCAGCAACGACAGGGAAAGTGCAATGCAGAATTATCAGTAACAGAGTTAAAAGCCTTTTGTTCCTTAGATCCGCAAGCAGAACGCATTTTACAAAAGGTAATGGATAAATTTCATTTTTCCGCACGAATCTATCACCGCATTCTTAAAGTAGCCTTGACGATTGCTGATTTAAAGGAAAAAACAGCTATTCAGACGGAAGAAATCTCTGAAGCCCTTCTCTATCGGTGTTTGGATAAACAAAAAAATGCCTTAAGAACTATCTTTAGTTGAATACCTGGTTCATCTCAAGCTGAGTTAAGTAAAAAAATAAGCTAGCCTTAATCACCCAATTAAATCAGCATCATCCATTAATTGACAAATAATATATAAAAATGTAATGTTTCGTTTCATTTTTTAAAAAATGAGCTATAATAATGGTAGGTATATCTAAGCAATGGCCTATGGTTAAGTATTTGAAACTAAGGAAACTTAATGAAGGCCACGTATCAATTAACTGACTTTGTGAGCGCCTGTGCAATGAATGATAATTCAGTTCAAATTCGCAGGGAGGCACAAAATAACGCTGGTGAGTATTTCAAACTCAAGACCAGAAGTGATCTACTTGGCTTTATCTCTCTGGGTGGTCTTGAATCTGCAGAATTGATTAAAACAAAAAAATTAGAAAAGAATTTCCATAGTACCAACACAATTATGGTCGATTCTTACAAATTTCACTCCGGGAGTGATGAAGGCTACATAGCGTTTTATCAGCCCAACACCAATGCCTGGATAATTAAATCGTTTAAAAAATTTGATCCTCCTGGCACGCCAAAGAATCAACCGTTTATAGGGTTAGACAAGTTGGTGAAATCTTTAGAGCATAAAGGAGACGAGAATGAAAAAAAATAATGTTATATGCCCCGCGTGTGGCTCGGAAGATTTGCAACGTAATGAAGTAGATAGTACGGACTGTATTACGTTGGGTTCAGAGTTTACTTACAAAGAAATATATTACCATTGTCAAAATTGCTCAGATGAATTTGATATTTTCAATGAGTCTGAAAAAAATTTTCGTGATGCGGAACAAAAAGCGCATAAATTATTTGCAGCCCAGGCCATAGAATATTTGGCTGATAAAAACATCAGTATGGCCTTATTCGAACGGGTCTTTGAGCTTCCAACAAGAACTTTAACTCGCTGGAAGGAAGGTAATCTTTCTGCAAGCGCATTATCATTGCTTCGTATATTGGTAACCTATCCTTGGGTTGTAAAAGTTGCCGAAAAAAAATATATCCCTGAATTTGCAAATTATGAACTTATGCATGCAGCAGCAAATACATTTATAAAATGTGCAGCAAACTTTGGCCATGGATTTAAATTTGAAATAGAGCAGAAATCAAAAGATACGACTTTTGTTACGATTAATATGGATGTTGCTAAAGAAGCTACTCCAAGGGTGACAGTCAATAGGGAATTTGAGAGGACAGGATGATGAAATTGTTAGATGCATTATTTTGCGATGACGTTAGATTTGAGGCAAACAATAAATTTTCACTTATGGGGTTGTATAATGACCGAATGGTTTATCCCAGGGGAACATCTTTCCCAATAGTGACAAGGCTTGCTGTTGTGTTAAGGTTTAGTTTTCAGGAAAATGAAATAACAACAAATAATTTTAAGTTTAATTATTTTCTCGATAAAAATTCTATCTTAGAGCTATCTGGGCAAATCCAAATTTCATCATCACACCAATTTGCAAACTTGGTTATTAATGCGGAAGGATTAAAGCTGGAGCTGGGCGAATTAGGTTACTCTATTGTCATATATAATGAAAAAAACGAAGAAATATTCAAAAAAAATGAAAAATGCGCATTAAAAATCATTACTGAAGAGCAGGATAGGGATAGGACATTATAGACAAGACTAGAAAATACAAATAGTCATTTTAGGTTTTAAGGAAGCGTGCAATGGAAATTATTCCTAATTGGCATCCAGTTTTTGTTCAATAAAGATGGAAATTTTAGACTAAAAATAGCCAAGCCAGACATTAAACAATCTGCGTTAGCGGGAATGGCTGACCTATAGATAGGTTTGGATAGGTTTAAATGAACGGATCCAGGCTTTTTTCGTGCTAAGATAAATCAAGCCAATCTCAAGGAGTGAACCATGCCAATTAATTTTTATCCATATGAAGAAGATTTGAGAAAAGAAGTCAATATGCCTATTGAAGAAAAAATAGAAATTCTCTTAGAGTCAGCACAACGTTACAAAGCCATTATTCTCGATGTATCACAAACTACGATGGCAACAAGTAAGCAGGGTGCCGTGCCTTCCGATTTAAAAGTATCTTACAACTGGGATGGCTTAGCGCAAGTCTTGCGTGAAGTACGTCAAATGAATGAGGCGACGCCAAATGATAAACGCGTGAAAGGAGAGCATCTTATGAAATTGGCAGAAGTCTATGAGGTCTTACGTGCAGCTAAAATGCAGAAATTAGAGGCCGTCCGTGTGGCTTTGGTCAATGAGGCCACTCACTTAAAGGGTTGACTGTCTAAGCCGCTTCTTCTCTCATTAATTCACGCAAGCGGCGCATCGCTGTTTGCTCAAGTTGGCGTACTCTTTCAGCGGAGATTTGATATTTATCTGCGAGTTTTTGCAAGGTAGCTTTGTTTTCATCTAACCAGCGTGCTTGCACAATTTCTTGGCTACGCTGATCCAATTGCTGCAAGGCTTGTTGCAAGGACTGGTTTTCATGGCTGGCACCATGTTCTGCTTCAAACTGTGCAGCGGGATTGAGGCTAGCCTCACTTAAATAAGCAGCGGGTAAGGTAAACAGCTGATCTTCCTCTTCATCCGCATGTCCATCATAGGAGGTATCCGTATGATAAAGACGCATTTCCATTTCGCGAACCAGCTCAGGTTTAACCTTCAAATCCTTTGCAATTTCACTAATTTCATCTTGGTTTAACCAGCCCAAGCGTTTTTTGAGGCTGCGCAAATTAAAAAATAATTTTCTTTGTGCTTTTGTCGTAGCAATTTTAACAATACGCCAATTTTTGAGAATAAATTCGTGAAGTTCTGCTTTAATCCAATGAATAGCAAAGGTAACCAGCCGAACGCCTACTTGAGGATTAAAGCGCTTGACGGCTTTCATCAGGCCAATATTTCCTTCTTGAATTAAATCGGCCAGGGGAAGCCCATAGCCCAGATAACCCTTGGCTGTTTTTACCACATAACGAAGATGCGAGAGAATTAAACGCTTGGCGGCTTCCAAGTCGTTCTGTTGATAAAGTCGCGTGGCGAGCCCCAGTTCTTCTTCCTGGCTTAAGAGGGGGATACGATTAACATAGGCAAGATAGGTATCGAGACTACCTAAAGGTAATTGGCCTTGAATAGCCTGTAAACTCAATTCTTTAGCCATTTTCATCCCCTTGACTAGTTGCTTGAAAGAGCCATTTTAGCACTCTTTGTTATAGACTGCTAATTTACTTTGTTTATTTATTTTTTTCAAGTTTTGAAGGCGTTTCGAATAGGGCTTGAACAAAATCCTTGGCCTGAAAAGGACGTAAATCGTCAATTTTTTCCCCAATTCCAATAAAGCGAATAGGCAGTTGCAGTTTTTTAGCGATAGCAAAAATGATACCGCCTTTGGCCGTACCATCTAGTTTAGTCAGGGCAAGACCCGTGAGGCCAAGAGCCGCATGAAATTGCTGGGCCTGATTTAAGGCATTTTGGCCAATAGAAGCATCTAAGATGAGCAGGATTTCATGAGGCGCTGCTGGATCTAATTTGGCTAGTACCCGCTTTACCTTTTGAAGCTCTGCCATGAGGCCTTTTTGCGTATGCAGGCGACCGGCCGTATCTGCGATCAGAACCTCAATCTGGCGAGCTTGGGCGGCCTGAAAAGCATCGTAAATGACAGAAGCCGTATCTGCCCCTGGTTGTTGCGCAATCACCGGGATCTGATTGCGTTCTCCCCAAATTTGTAATTGTTCAATAGCAGCGGCACGAAAAGTATCACCGGCAGCTAACATGACGGTTTTACCTTGCTCTTTAAGATAGTTGGCTAATTTTCCAATGGTGGTGGTTTTGCCAGCGCCATTGATTCCAACCACCAAAATAAGAAAGGGCTTGTTATCCGGCTTAATCACGAGCTCCATCTCGCAGGGTTGAAGCAGGGCTTCCATATCCCGCTCTAGTGTTTCTATTGCCGCTTCAACATTATTTAATTCCTTGCGCTCTAGTTTTTGGGAAAGCCCGGCAATTAATTGTTGACTTGCTTCAATTCCGACATCAGCTAAAAGCAGCTGGGTTTCAAGATTTTCAAAGACTTCTGGAGTGAGTTCTTTTTTACCTAGCAGTAAAGTAGCTAAGCCGCCTGTGAACTGCGCTCTGGTTTTGCTGAGACCGGTTTTAAGCCGTTCAAAAAAGCCGGAGGCTTCGCTTTTAGGGTTTGAAGTTTCGGAAGACTTTTTCCGTTTTAAAATATTGAACATGCTGTCCTCAATTTGCTCTGTATAGTAAACGAGGAGCATTGTATTATGTATTCGCAGCGCATTAAAGAGTAGAGCTGTTTCCATCATGATGTTGATAGTATAAGTAACAGACCTGCAGAGGGGATTTTCAGTGCGGCGAGGACAGGTTCGAATTATAGGCGGAGAATGGCGGGGAAGAAAACTAAGTATTCCCGAGCAAGCGGCAGTACGCCCTACGCCTGACCGGGTTCGAGAAACACTATTTAATTGGCTGGCACCTGTTATTCAAGGTGCTTATTGCCTAGATCTCTTTGCAGGGAGTGGGGCACTTGGTTTTGAAGCCTTATCTCGAGGGGCGGCGGAAGTGGTGATGGTTGATCAATCTGCGGTAGTCATTAAATGCTTAAGGCTGCAGTGCAAGCTCTTGAAAACCACGAAGGCACTGATTTATCAGTCCAGCATACCCCAACAGTGGCCCGTATTTTCGAAGTGCTTTGACATTGTTTTTCTGGATCCGCCCTATAGTGAGCCACTATTACTGCCTGTTTGTTTTTACTTGGAAGAAAAAGGCTTACTCAGCTCTCCTGCTTATATCTATCTTGAATCAAGAAAGGAAATTGCAGAAGATGAATTGCCAAAAGGCTGGCAGCTCATCAAACAAAAAAAAGCAGGGCAGGTCGGTTATTATTTGGTAAAACGAGAAGGAAATACTCATGAAGAAAGAAATCATTCAAACCACTAAAGCTCCCCAGCCGATTGGCTGTTATTCACAAGCAATTGCTGTCGGAAATACAGTCTATTTTTCAGGACAGATTCCACTTGATCCCCAAACCGGCAAAGTGCTTGAGGGAGATTTTCCCGCACAGGTACACCAAGTATTTAAAAATATCCAAGCGCTTGCTGAAGCCGCTTCAGGAAACTTAAATGACCTAGTTAAGTTGACAATTTACTTAACCGATATGTCTTTGTTTACTATCGTGAATGAAATAATGGAAACTTATTTCCACAAGCCTTATCCCGCACGAAGCACCATAGCTGTTGCAGCCTTGCCCAAGAAGGTAGCGATTGAGATTGAAGCTATAATGATCCGTCAAGATAGGGAATAAATGTTAAGAATTCTTAGTCATTATTCACGCACAGATAAACTCATTCTAGCCAGCGGAGCAATAGGAAATTTCCTAGAAAACTTTGATGTCATGATCTGTGCTTTTTTTGCAAACTCTCTTGCGACTACTTTTTTTCCTGAAAATTCTCCAACAACCAATCTATTTTATACATTTAATATTTTTTTGCTGGGTTATATCTTCAGACCACTTGGTAGTCTCTTGATCGGGCTCTATGCCGATCAAATAGGCAGAAAGAGAATGTTAATTTTTTCTATTTTCATGACAGGTCTCTCCACCGTTTTGATTGGCCTCATTCCGAGTTATCAAGCAATAGGCCTCTCTTCGACCCTTATTTTTTTATTCCTCCGAATCTTGCAAAATGTTTTTGTAGGCGGTGAGTACATCAGCTCTATTTCCTATCTCATCGAGAATGCAAAACAAGAGAAGCGCGGATTTTTTGGGAGCTGGGTTTCACTGGGTTTTAATAGCGGAGCGCTCATAGCTTCCCTTTTAGCCTTTATCTTCATTTTTTTGATAGCGAAGGGCTATTTCCCTCCCTGGAGTTGGCGCGTCGTTTTCCTTTTAGCCTTTATCAGTATGATCGTAGGCATATGGATTCGCTTTTCTCTCCCCGAAAGTCTCGGTTTTAGCTTAGAAACCGCAAATGATAAAAAACAAAATAAATTTGGAATTTTGAAAGCAGCTATAAAATTAATCCAAGCTCACCCTTATTTATGTTTGGCTGTTGTTGCAATTGGCTGGCTAGGGGTCAGTGAAACCGCAGCAATTTTTGTATATTTTCCTGTTTACATGAATAGTGTTAATCATTTTTCACAATATCAAGTGCATGGGATAAATTTTCTTTCTTTATTGCTGCTTGTTTTCTTGATTCCTGTTTTTGGAAATATATCTGACTATTTTTCTCGTCCTAAAATACTGCTTATCACCAGTCTCTCATTTTTAGTCTTAACGCCTATTTATTTTTGCTGTCTTTCCTATGGAAGTTATCTACAGGTGTTAATCATCAAATTATTATTCTCTATTCCCTCAGCCTGTTTCTATGCCATCGGGCCAGTTCTCATAGCAGAAAGTTTTCCTACCCACTTGAGATGCACCAGTCTTGCACTAGTCTATCAAAGCACAGGCAGTCTAGCCGCCGGCTTAGCGCCGCTGATCTTATTATCCTTTTCTAAAGGCGAATTTGCCTATCAACTACCCACTTATTTTTTAGGTATTTCATCCATTTTAGGAATATGCGGACTATTTTTGCTTATAAACAAAGCCCTTACTATGCAGGCAATATCCCTTCCAGATCCTTACCCACATCTTTGAAAAACCCCGGCCTTGCGAGCTTGCGAAGCGTTTGGGCGTGGCAAGCTAGC
Source organism: uncultured Coxiellaceae bacterium (assembly GCA_964466595.1). Taxonomy (GTDB): domain Bacteria; phylum Pseudomonadota; class Gammaproteobacteria; order DSM-16500; family DSM-16500; genus JABDGC01. Next base: position 70,265 of record CAYXNR010000002.1, read on the forward strand.
TTTTTATTGCTGTTAAAAAGCGCTTTCGTCTACGCATTGACAGGCTTGTGTTGATCATATAATATACTATATTTACTTTTATGAGAAAAAAATGATTTCTCGTTTTCAAAACCTAACCCCTGTTATTCAATGGGCTATTTTAAATTTTAACACCTTAAGAGAGCAAAGGGTGGTGAGGCGAGTTAATCCATACTTTTTTGACTTGGTCCAGCGGGACCAGCTCTGTGGTGCTTGGAGAAAAAAATTGCAGGATTTTTTTCCTGATGATTATGTCCGAATTAGAGAAAGCAATAGAGAAAAGCAGCTTATTTGGTATCTAGAATATACAAGAATCTATTCTCGTCATTATGCTCATCTTAAACAAACCTTGTACGAATCCTGCAGGTTTGCCTTCAAACCAGATGAAGTATTTCAATTATTCAAACAAGGAAACAAGGTACTAAAGGAGCTGAATTTTTCTTTAAGATATTTGATCTTGCAAGACCGAGATGGTTTTAATCCAGCATATTGGGGACACCGAAATAACCATCAAGCTATTCTCGACCATTTCTATAGGCTGGCGGTGGATCGCGGTGGTTGTCCTTTATATTGGGCTGTTGCTTTATTTCAAGAAGAAGAGGTCTTAAGGGCAGCCTTAGTGAAAGATCCAACGGCTCTTTTTCGCCGAATAGATAATCCGCTAGAGTATGCCGCTAAAATTAACAATGAAAGGGCCTATGTATTTTTGGGTGAGAATTATCCGATCCCAGCGAGAAAAAGACTCTCTGCCTGGCGCGAGGGACTTCATGCAGGGCATATTGAGATGGCTTCCCGCTCTATTCCAGCCAATCAACAGGAATACTTTAATCGTTACAAAAAGATGAAGGAAGGTCAAAGAACTTTCCAAAAAAGCATTGAGCATCTAGATTCTAGTGTACTCAAAACAAAAGCAGAGGCTGTATTAGATGCGGATAGCGTTACCTTTGTAAGCGAGAAGGAGGGATTGTGGGGGTGGAATACAGTAGGCCGTAATCCTCATGACGAGCAGGCTGTTAGTCAATTTTTAAATGACAGCAACAGCCTTCTGACAGAGCCGACACCAGAACATCTTCAAGAAAGTCGTAGATCCTTAGAATCACAGGTATGGAAAAAAAGAAAACTTTACCTTGCGGGTTTCGTTTTCATAGTTGTTCCGATTGTACTTTGTATATTGGCTGGTCTCGAAATTATACCGGCCTTTGTGGCAGGAATAGCTATGTTTGTGCCAGTTTGTGGTTTTACAGATTACTTTTTTGAAGATTCTATTGGAATACAAGAAGCTACTCAAAGGAAGCTAGCCGATTTTTTAAATAACCTAGAGCGCATTGGTTCTGTTTCCGGAATTGCTACTGCCCTCTCCTTAGAGGATCAAGAAGCGCTCTATCAACATACTTTGAATGATTTATACCAACAACTGAGAACCTTTCCTCAAGCGACGAATAAAAAAATAGAGGATTTTCTTCAAAAAGGCAAAGCGATTGCTGAGTTTATTGAAGCACAAAAAAAGTATAATAGCACCACAGAACCGACAGTGTTTTTTACTGAAATTTTAAAGCAAACTCACGAATTAGCCTGTGATCCTACACAGCATGCGAAATACAAAAAGCTGGCTGACCTCGTGGATGGAGCGCCGGAGTGGCGTAAAAAATTGCGTGGTCTGATGTTGGTTTTTTTAGGGGCTGCTATTGTGGTAGCGGGGATGTATGCTGTAGTTGCTTCAGGCGGCACAGTAGCCCTCGTGGGAGGGATAGTCCTTGGATCGGCTGGTATGCTTCGGGGGTTGAGTATATTCGACAGTGGAAAGCGACGTGGGTTGTCACAAAAAATGGTAGAGGCAGCTCAGTCCGCTAAAAAGTTATGTATTTAATACTTCTTCTTCGCACCTTTCACGCTGTCATTCTGAGGAGCGTCTTTTGCGACGAAGAATCTCCGGCTTTTAACTCTATCCCTAATTAATCCCCATATTCTTTAAATAAATCGCCTGTAGAATTTTAAAAGCAGAGAAAAGTTGATAGTCTTCCTTGGCTAGCAGATAGTCGGTTGATTTCAATAATTGATCTTCTGAATTATTGCCTTTCACAGGCTTGCTGCCGGGAAGGTGATTTTTGAGTTGATATTCTTTCAAAGGTTCAATGAGGGCTAAATCATCTTCTTTTTGCGGAGAAATCTGGAAATCATCGATAAAAATATCGGGGATGATGCCCGCATTCTGAATGATTCTTCCCGAAGGCGTATGATATAGAGCCGTTGTTAATTTAATAGCATGTGTTTTATCAAGCGGAATAACTGTTTGCACAGAGCCTTTACCGAAACTCGGGCTACCAACAATTAAGGCGCGTTTATAATCCTGTAAGGCGCCGGCTACAATTTCAGAGGCAGAAGCAGAACCACCATTAATGAGCGCAACTATCGGCGCGCCATCTAAAATATCAGAACCGGTGGCCTTTGCCGTATATTGGGCTTCCGGAATACGTCCTTCCGTATAAACAATGGCTTTATTATATTTAGTGAGCTTAGCGCTATCCAAGAAGGTATTGGTAATCTGTACTGCCATATCCAATAAGCCTCCGGGATTGTTCCGTAAATCCAAAATTAGTCCTTTGAGCTGTCCACCAGGGGCATTTTTCTTGAGCGCTTCAATCGCAGTTCTGACAGCTGTTGAGGTTGGATCTTGGAATTGGCTGATTCGAACATAGCCAAAGCCATCATCAAGCATCTTACTTTTTACACTTTGAATGCGGATAATTTCTCGAGTGAGTTTAAAAACCAGAGGACTTTTTTCGCCCTTACGAATAATCGTTAAAGTCAGTTCCGTGCCCTTAGGGCCACGCATACTCTCAACTGCTTCGTCGAGACTCATTTCACTGACTAGTTTGCCATTAATGGCCACAACAAAATCACCGGCCTTAATCCCTGCCTTTGAAGCCGGCGTATCATCAATAGGACTAATAACCCGAAGTACACCATATTGAGGCGTGACTTCAATGCCCAAACCGCCAAATTCACCGCTCGTACTCATCAATAAAGTTTTATAGGCTCCCTTATCCAGATATTCTGAATGTGGGTCGAGTCCGCTGACCATGCCTCGTACTGCATTATCCAATAATTTATCGTCGCCCACTTTTTCAACATAAAAATCCTTAATCAGCACAATCGTATTGGTAAAACGGGCTACGTCTTCATCTGAAAGGTTGCTTTTGCTATTGGCTTCCGTCCCGGGAACAGTAGGAACAGCATCCGAGGATTGTGCAGAGAAGGAGGGAAGACTAAATAAGATGATTATCAAACCAGCCAGAACTGTTCGGATATAATGCATGGATGGTATCCTTATCTAAAATTAAGTCCCTTTCAATTATTATATCTTATTTCGGCTAAGATATAAGAAAGGTTTGCAGGAGAAGTATATTTAATTAAAATCAATGTTATCATCTTGACTATAAAGGAGTCTTCATTGGCACACTGGCGAGATTCTGCACGAAATGTCACGCTCTGGATTGTCGATTTTAGGGCATGTTTCCCTTTATTGCTTTTTTTATTACATATTCGGGTGTGGACCCTCATTGTTGCCCTGATGTTTACCCTTTTTTTTACAGCAATTCAATATTATGGCTTCACTTTAAATGTATTTTTGCGATGGATACGCGCTTTTTTAGCCGGACCACGTAAAATTGCACAACCCTGGTGGCGAAGATAGGATTTAAACTATGGCAATTGATGTGGCTCAACAAATGGTTAAAATCGCACAAACCCTTAATGCCCGCTTTAGTTTAAACGGGCGTCCTATGACGGCTGAGGAAGTTTTTAATCCCAGCGGCTTGTTACCCGCGATTGCAAGAAGGGCTGATCAACTAAGTTCTCTCTGCCTAGGCTATGGAATTGGTGCCACCTTTGAACAGGCAGAGGGCACGACCCTTGGAGTAAAAGCTATTTTTGATGATATTACACCCAATGTACTCAGATTATTATGTTTAATTGATGTGCTTTTTGAGCTCATTAAAGGAACCCCCAAGGGGGAGATGAGTGCTTTAGACCAGTTGATGTATGATTAGAGAAGGAAAAAGCTTTGCTCTTTGAACCCCTGGTACCCAATAAAGAAACAATTGAAGCCATGAAGGCCGCACGTCGCGGTGAAGTGGTCAAGGTAGGCAAGGTCGATAAGCTTTTGGCGAGTTTGAATGATGAGGAAGATTAACTATACTCATAAATTCAAGCGTGAAGAGCGCTAAGCTAAAATATCCTGCATAGCCTCTTTAGCCAAGGCCTTACCCTGTAAAATATAATGCACTGCTTCGCAAATTTTCATCTTAATCGAATAGCGATGAGCGAGCTGTATTAGCAACTCCGCATTGCGTTTTCCTTCTACTACCTGTCCAATTTCCCGCTCTGCCTGCTCTTTTGGCATATTTTGGCCGAGAGCCAGTCCAAAACGCCGATTGCGGGATAAGTCATCTGTACAAGTTAGAATAAGATCGCCAAGTCCGGAGAGACCCTCGAAGGTTTTATTATCTGCGCTCAGTGCTTTTCCAAGCGTAATCATCTCATTTAAGCCACGGGTAATCAGCGTGCTACGCGCATTGGCGCCAAGCTTCATTCCATCTGAAATACCAGCGGCAATAGCCAAAACATTTTTTACAACACCGCCAATTTCAACGCCAATGATATCCTCGCTTAAGTCAATGCGAAAAAGAGGACTATTGAAACGCTTTGAAAATTCTTCCGCCAGTTTTTGATTGCGGCTTGCGATGACAACGGCAGTTGGCAAGCCGGCGGCAACTTCTTTGGCAAAGGAAGGACCAGAGATGACAGCATAGGGATAGCGTGAGCCGATCAGTTCATCGAAGGTTTGATGTAGCAACTGTCCGGTTTCCATGTCCATGCCTTTCGTTGCCGATAAAAAGCGATGAGCAGGGGTAAGTAGCGGTTTTAATTTTAAAAGCACCTCACGAAAACCAACAGAAGGAACGGCAAGCAGAATATCTTCTGCTTGAGTAAGCGCTGTTGCCAGTTCTGTTTCAGGATGCAGAGTTTCAGGAAAGGGATAGCCAGGTAGGTATTGATTATTGGTGCGCTCCCTTTGCATCATTTCCACCTGAGGAGTTTCAATGCTCCACAGGTAAACGGCTTGCCCACGTCGTGATAAATATAAAGCAAGGGCAGTCCCCCAGGCGCCAGCGCCTAGGATTGCGATTGGCTTGTCGGTATGAGTGGCCATGATCTTAATGTACTTTTCCTTCTCCTTCCGTATTTTCCAAAGGTTGTTTGCCTTGTTTCTTTAGATCTTCCATATGTTGATTATATAGGGCATCAAAATTGACAGGCGCTAACAAGAGCTGTGGAAAACCACCGCGAATGACAAGATCAGAAATGGCTTCGCGTGCATAGGGAAATAAAATATTAGGACAGAAACTACCTAAGGTGTGATGCAATTGATCAGGCTGTAAGCCAGAGATCATGAAAATTCCGGCTTGATGTACCTCAACCAAGAAGGCCGCTTTCGAACTGCAAGTGACATTTGCGGTAATGGATAAGACAACCTCATGCTGATTGTCTTGTAAGCGATTGCTTTTAGTTTCCAAATTTAATTGAACTTCCGGTTTCCATTCTTCTGAAAAGGTATGTGGAGTGTTGGGGGCTTCAAAGGAAGAGTCTTTAATGTAAACTCGGTGAATTTCAAAATGAGCATTGCCAGCAGTGTTATTAGTTTTAGTTTCTGAAGCGGTCTGGTTCATGAGTTAAGTTCCTTTGTCTTGAATGGAGAGAGTTTACCTGATTGCATGAGCACTGCAAGTAGTTGAATTGCTTTTCTTAATCCTTCACAAGAGGTAGATCCGCACTTTCCCAAGCACTGATTCCACCACCCAGTAGATGAACATCAAAACCTTGATTTTTTAACTCAGTTGCTATTTTGGGCGAATCCAAGCCTTTTGCGCAGACCAAAATAAGAGGCCGTGTTTTCATTTTTTCAATTTTTTTAAATTTTTCCTTGAATTCACTTAAGGGTAAGGAAAGAGAATCAATAATATGTCCTTTTACAAATTGATCTTTCGCCCGTAGATCGACAACCAGGGCTTGCTTATGATTAATGAATTGCGTGGCTTGCAAGGGTGTTAATTGCTGTGCTTTATTTTTGTGGCGAAGTGCTTCGACAATTAATACTAAAAATAAAAGTACAGCAAACAGCAAACTTAAAGACCAATGATGCTGTATAAATAAAATGAAATCCTGCATGTGAAACCCCGTTTTAAAATAATAGCCGAAAGTGTAGCAGCACCCCTGTCATAGCAGCAAGCTTTAATCAGGCTCGGGCACAACACCAGATCTCAACCGTTTGTGCGCCATGTTGAAGCAAGCAGCGGCTGAATTCTGTAACAGTTGAGCCAGTGGTAACCACATCATCGAGCACTGCAATTTTTTTTCCGCGAAGTGAGCTAGTAATCATAAAGGCGTTTTTAACATTCGACTGGCGTTGATTCGCAGCTAAATTCATCTGCGCTGAGGTGTTTTTAATACGTTTTGCAGCTTTTGTATCAACTGGTAAGTGCAGCAGACTGGCAAGTGGTCGAGCGAGTTCCAAGGCCTGATTAAATCCACGTTCTTGAAGACGCTGCTCATATAAGGGGATGGGTAAAATTAAATCAGGTAGAGGTTTCGAGCGATACCAATCCTGTCTGATTTTTTCTGCCAATAGTTCTCCTAAAATACGAGCATAAGCCAATTTTTTCTTAAATTTAAGATTGAGAATCATAGAGATAACTGGTTGTTCGTAGGCAAAAAGAGCATAAGCAGCGCTAAAGGGCGGCGGCTGCTGAAGACAGGTTCCGCAGAGAAGTGCAGAGTAAGTTTTATTAGCGCAACGCGGGCAGCACTGCGTTATAATAGGCAAATCCTGTAGGCAGTCAGAACAGAGATCTTGTTTGCGATCGGATAAGCTGCTACACAGGATACAAGTAAAGGGTAGTACCCAGGTTGTTATTAGATTTTCAATTTGTCGAAGAGCAAGGCGAGATTGATTAAACATGATTACTCCAGATGATTATAGGGAGGCTTCTTTTTTTGCGCGTGAAATAGCGAAAGAAATGTTGAATCGCTTAGAATGGATAAAACTCAACCCCAAGCAAATTATTGATGTAGGTTGTGGAATTGGAGCAGATACACAGGCACTGGCCCTACATTATCCCGAGGCGGCAGTATATGGTATCGATCAACAACAGGCCTTTTTAGAATACGGAAAAAGTCAGAAAAGCCGAACATCCTGGCTAGCTGCAGATTGCTGTAATTTACCATTCCGCTCCCAGTCTGTCGATTTGATTTTTGCGAATTTATTACTCCCCTGGATTAAAAATCCAGCCCTTGTATTACGCGAATGGAGACGCATTCTGCGCCCAGAAGGACTTATTTTTTTTTCTTGTCTCGGCCCTGATACCTTTAAAGAATGGCAGCTTGTGGGGAATACGGCTCTCTTACCGCAGTTAATCGATATGCATCACATCGGAGATGCTTTATTGGAGGCAGGGTTTAGCGATCCTGTCCTAGAAGTTGAAAATCTGACCTTCACTTATCGCAGTAAGGAGCAATGTCAGCAGGAGCTAGAAAAAAGCGGGATCTGGCCAGAAGAAGAAAGCATCGACGCTCAATTGCTAGCAGTTCATGAAACACGCTTTCCGGTTACCTTTGAAGTCATCTATGCCCATGCCTTTTGTCCTGCCGTGAAAGGATTTAAACCAGATGAGGAGGGCTTGGTGCGAATTCCGGTCGGAGAATTGCGTGCCCTCGCTCAGAAGTAAAAAAATAATATTTATTCCCGCAATGAAATTCGGTATTGTACGGAAAGAGGAGGGACTTCTATATGGTTTTTATCGCGATTTTGATGGCTTTAGCCTTAGAGCGTTTTTTTGATTGGAGTCATTTGCGAAGTTGGCAATGGTTTGATCGCTATTGTCAAATGCTGAGTCCAGTGCTTGATCGCTTGCCGCCCCTTGTACGCCTGATTTGTTGGCTACTTCCGCCTATTCTAGTGGTTGGTCTTGTTCAACATCTCCTTTCCGGGTGGTTCTTTGGTTTATTTTGTCTCTTGTTCGATTTTATTATCCTTCTTTATTGTTTTGGCCCCGCTAATTTTTGGGCCGACAGCTATAATTGCTTGCAAGCCATGTCCCAAGGAGATGCACGTTTGGTAGATGAACGCTTGAATGCAGCCTTTCCAGAAGTAGGCACCCCGACGCCACAAACCTTACATAAAACCGTTGTGCGCGCTATTTATCTTGAAGGAGAAAGAAGAGTTTTTGCTGTGTTATTTTGGTTTTCTATTTTAGGCCCGATGGGTGCCTTGCTCTATCGCTTAATCGTTTTAGCAAACAGCAAAACCCTGAGCGATATGGCTGTTTTAAGTGCTCAGGCCTTAAAAATTATCGAATGGCTCCCAGCCCGTTTGCTGAGCTTTCTTTTTGCCTTAGGCGGTCATTTTGTGAAGGTTTTACAGATCTTTAAAAAATATGCCTTACAAGGTCTAGACAGCAATGAGGTTTTAATCTCAGAAACCGGCTTAGTAGCTCTTGATTTGCCAGCAAACAAACCCCTTCCGGAAAATGGTGAGGTGGAGAAGCAGGCCATTCAACTATTTGACCGTACCTTATTTATCATGTTGGTTTTATCCGCTCTCTTAGTTTTAGCCTGGCCGTGAGCCTGGTCAAGCTACTCAGTCTCGCCTTTTTTCTTTTTACGGGTAGCTTATCTTTTGCCTGTATAGTGAGAGATGATGCCGGCAATCTAGTTTATTTACCCCGTCCTGCGGAACGCATTATTACTCTCTCTCCTGATCTCGCCGAATTAGCCTTTGCCCTTCATGCCGGTCAGTCTGTTGTCGGCGTGATTGAGGGCAGTACTTATCCTGCGGCCGCCCAAAAAATCCCTCGCGTAGGCGATTATCAGAGCTTAGATTTTGAAAGGATTCTCGTTCTCCACCCCGATTTAATCCTAGCCTGGGGTGAAAGTCATGGTAGGCAAATAGAAAGCTTAAAGCGGCTTTCGATCCCCGTTTTTATCAGTCATACCCATCATTTACGAGAAATTCCTTATACCCTTCGTCGTCTGGCTTGCTTGATGGGTAAAGAAAAAGAAGCTAGCTTGCTAGCAGAACATTTTCTTGTCCACTATCAGCGCATCAAGCAAAAATATCACAAATCTTTCCCAATTAGAGTATTTTATCAGCTGGCTTCTCATCCACTGATCACTCTTAATCAAACGAGTTGGATTAGTGAGGCAATAGCTCTGTGTGGCGGCAGAAATATTTTTGCTTCAACGGGTCTAACTACGCCCTTTAAACAAACCGCTTTTGCAGTGAGTAGGGAAGCCGTAGTCGAGAGAGATCCCGAGCTCATTATTGCCGATTTACCCTTCAACTGGCAGGAATCCTGGCTTGCTTGGCCTTCCGTTTCCGCAGTAAAAAATCATCATCTTGTCAGCCTCCCGCCCGATCTCTTAGAGCGCCCCGGCCCACGGATTTTAGAGGGGGTTGAGGAGCTGTGTCGAATAATGCACAATCCCTGCTATAATAAAGCCCTTGCGAGAAAAAGCGTGGGATGATAATTAAGAGACACGAAAACCATCATTAGGGAACGCTCATGCCCCTTAACCAAGACCTTGATCCAATTGAAACCCAAGAATGGTTGGCTGCTTTTGCTTCTCTTGTTAAATATGAGGGCAAAGAACGAGCTCAGTTTATGCTCAATACCTTGCTTAGTGCAGCCTATGGTAAAGGGATTTTCTTAGACCATCAGTCTTTTCTCTCACCTTATTGCAATACCATTCCCCCTAGCGAGCAGCCAGCTTATCCCGGCGATCTCGCCATGGAAAAGCGTATTGAAGCCTTCATTCGCTGGAATGCCCTTGCCATGGTCTTACGAGCCAAGAGAGATAAGGGCGGCCTTGGAGGACATTTATCTTCCTATGCCTCTGTTTCAACCCTCTATGAGGTGGGTCTGCAGCATTTCTTTCGCGGTGCCACCCCAGATTTTGCAGGGGATTTGGTTTATTTCCAGGGGCATTCCTCAGAAGGTAATTATGCCCGTGCCTTTCTGGAAGGACGCTTATCAGAAAATGAACTCAATCATTTCCGCCAAGAAGTAGATGGAGAGGGTCTTTCTTCTTATCCTCATCCTTGGCTCATGCCGCGGTTTTGGCAATTTGCCACGGTTTCTTTGGGTTTGGGTCTTTTGCAAGGTGTTTATCAAGCTCGTTTTATACGCTATCTTGAAAATCGCAAGTTATTGCCGGCCGCAGATCGCAAGGTTTGGGTTTTTTGTGGCGATGGCGAGATGGATGAACCGGAATCCACTGCCGGACTTGACTTAGCCGGACGAGAAAAATTAGCTAATCTTATTTTTGTCGTGAATTGCAATTTACAGCGACTGGATGGCTTGGTACGAAGTAATGGCAAAATTGTAAGTGAACTAGAGGCAAGGTTTCGTGCTGCTGGTTGGCAGGTGCTTAAGGTTTTATGGGATAGTCATTGGGATGCACTTTTCGCCAAAGATAAAAAAGGGTTGTTGTTAAAACGTCTGGCCGAATGTGTCGATGGCGAGATGCAAAATGCCTATGTTCGTGATCTCGCTCATCTTCGTGATTTTTTAGCCGGAGATGATGAAGAGAGACGAGCTTTTCTGGCTACCATCACAGACGAAGAGCTTTCCCATTTGCATCGTGGTGCCCATGATCCGCTCAAGATTTATGCTGCCTATGCTAAGGCCGTACAAACAGCGGATCGACCGACCGTCGTTCTTGCTCAGGGCGTCAAAGGCTATGGCCTTGGCAAAGCCTATGGCGAAGGCAGAAATGTTGCTCATAATCAATTGGAGATGGCAGACGAAGGCTTAAAAGCTTTCCGCGAACGTTTCGAATTACCACTCACAGATCAGCAATTATTGAATTTAGAATTTTATAAACCAGATGAAAATTCTCCCGAATTACAATATCTGTTAGCACAGCGTAAAAAGCTAGGCGGCTTTTTACCCGAAAGACAGGTAGAAAAAAAACCGCTCAACATTCCGCCTTTAGCAGCCTTTGATACGATCTTAAAGGGCTCGGGTGATCGGGATATGTCGACTACCATGGCTCTAGGCCGTATTTTAAACATCTTATTAAAAGATGAAAATCTAGCCTCACGAATTGTACCTATTTTTTCAGACGAAGTACGAACCTTTGGCCTCGAAGCGCTTTTTCGTCAAATCGGTATTTATTCTCCTCTCGGCCAGCTTTATACGCCGGAAGATAAAGAACAATTTTTATTTTATCGAGAATCAGAAGATGGCCAGGTGCTTGAAGAAGGCATCACTGAGGCAGGCTGTATGTCTTCCTGGATTGCAGCCGCTACCGCTTATGCTAGCCATCGCTTGCCGATGATTCCCTTCTTTGTGTATTACTCCATGTTTGGTTTTCAACGAGTCGGCGATTTTATCTGGGCAGCCGGCGACATGCGTGCCCGCGGGTTTTTGATTGGAGCGACAGCCGGCCGCACGACGCTTGAAGGAGAGGGCTTGCAGCATCAGGACGGACAAAGCTTGGTTGCAGCTTCCTTTGTTCCCAATTGTCGTGCCTACGATCCTTGTTTTGCCTATGAAATGGCAGTAATCATTCAAGAAGGTCTGCGCGTGATGTATGAAGAAGAACAGGATGTCTTCTACTACCTCATGGCGATGAATGAACGCTACCTTCAGCCAGAAATGCCAAAAGGAGCAGAAGAAGGTATTATCAAAGGTCTTTATCTTCTGAAAGCAGGAAAGGCAGCTACTAAGCACAGAGTGCAATTGCTTGGCAGTGGCGCTATTCTCTGCGAGGTGCTTGCGGCGGCGGAGTTATTAGCCAAAGATTTTAAAATTGAAGCCGATGTCTGGTCGGTTACCAGTTTCAATGAATTACGCCGCGAAGCTCTGGCAGTGCAACGCAGTAATTATTTATCGCCCGAGAAAAAACCGCAGCTTTCCTATGTGGAAAAATGCTTGCACCAGGTCTCTGGCCCCATCATTGCGGCAACAGACTATGTGCGTTTGTATGCCGATCAAATTCGGCCATTTATAAAGCAGTCCTATCATGTTTTAGGGACAGATGGCTTTGGTCGCAGCGATACCCGAGCCCAGTTACGCCACTTTTTTGAGGTGGATCGCTACTATATTGTGGTTGCAGCTTTAGCTGCTTTGGCAGAAGAAGGGATCATAGAGAGGAAGCAAGTGACAGAAGCCTTGAAGAAATATAACATTGATCCAGATAAACCGAACCCGGTGGGAGTCTAAGTCTCCTTCAGTTTGATCTAATTATGGGAATACAGCATGGCGGCAAGTAAAAATCTAGTTGTCCCTGATTTGGGCAGCGCAAGTGAAGTCGTAGTCATTGAAGTCTTGGTGAAACCCGGTGACCAACTCAAGTCGGATACCCCAATTGTTACCCTCGAATCAGATAAGGCCACCATGGATCTGCCCGCAGAGACAGAAGGGGTCGTGAAGACCGTCAAGGTCAAGACCGGTGATAAAGTCTCAGCTGGAACGGTATTGCTGACTATAGAAGACAGCGGCCAGGGTGAAGAAAAATCAAAAGCTAGCGAAAAAGAAGCAGCTCCGAAGCAAGCAGACAAAACAAAAAACGAAAAAGAAGCAGCTCCCCAAAAAGAAGAAATTAAAAAACCCTTAGCAGCTTCTACAGAAGTTGCTCATCCTCAGTCAGAAAAGCAAGCGCCTGCTCCTTCTACTACTCCTCTCCCTGTCATCGAAGGCGAAGATGTGCATGCCGGCCCTGCTGTAAGACGTATTGCCCGTGAATTTGGTGTTGATTTAAGGCAGGTTCAGGGTACAGGCTTCAAACAACGTATCTTAAAAGAAGATGTACAAAGCTTTGTTAAAAACAAATTAGCACAACCCAGTGCAACGAATGGCCAGGGATTGTTAGGCTTAGCGCCTGCTCCCCGCATTGATTTTTCTCAGTTCGGTACAGTAGAAGTACAGGCTTTATCCCGAATTAAAAAAATATCTGGAAAAAATCTTCATCGCAATTGGGTGACCATCCCCCACGTCACCCAATTTGCAGAGGCAGATATTACCGAGCTAGATACTTATCGACAAAAACATAAAGCTCGTTTTGAAAAAGAAGGCTTAAAATTAACCCCCTTGGTTTTCATTATGAAGGCAGTAGTCGACTGTCTACATCGGTTCCCAACCTTTAATGCCTCTCTCGATGTGAATGGCGAAAATTTAATCTTAAAAAAATATTTTCATATTGGCGTTGCCGTTGATACCCCTGAGGGTTTAGTTGTTCCCGTCGTGCGTGATGTGAACAAAAAAAGAATTTCTACGCTAGCCAAAGAATTAGCCGCCTTCAGTGAGAAAGCGCGCGCCAAACAATTATTACCTGCTGATATGCAGGGCGGTTGCTTTTCCATCTCCAGTTTGGGCGGTATCGGTGGTACTGCTTTCACACCTATTATCAATGCACCCGAAGTGGCTATTTTGGGGGTGTCTCAAGTCACGCGTAAACCCCTTTATCAAGAGGGTAATCTGGTACCACGAATGATGCTGCCCTTATCTCTCTCCTATGATCATCGCGTGATTGATGGCGCCGAAGCCGCAAGATTTATTGTGTATTTGTCTGATTTGCTCTCTGATGTCAGACATTTATTACTATGATTCAGTTTATTTTTTAGAAGGTATTTTAAAATGGCAAATTCTCATGCTATTAAAACAGAGGTAGTTGTGATCGGTAGTGGTCCTGGTGGTTATACTGCAGCTTTTCGCGCAGCAGATTTAGGTAAACAGGTTACCTTAGTAGAACAAGAAGAGAACCTCGGTGGCGTCTGTTTGAATGTCGGTTGTATTCCTTCCAAAGCTTTATTACACGCAGCCCGTGTTATCGAAGAAACTCAGGAAATGTCAGACCATGGCCTGCAATTTGGAAAACCGAAGATTGATACCGACAAATTACGCGCTTGGAAAAACAAAATAGTCGGTCGCTTAACAGGCGGTTTAAAAATGTTAGCGAAACAACGTAAGGTGACTGTAGTCCAAGGCAGTGCAAAATTTATCTCTGACCATGAATTAGCAATTACCGGCAAAACTGAAAATTCAAAGATCCATTTCGAACAAGCCATTATTGCTGCCGGTTCTCGCCCTGTGAATTTGCCTTTCTTACCCAAAGATTCTCGCATTATTGATTCTACCGGCGCACTTGAACTAGAAGAAACCAAGTGCAAGCTGCTTGTCATTGGCGGCGGGATCATTGGTTTAGAAATGGCTACCGTCTATCAAGCCTTAGGGGCAGAAATTACTATTGTGGAATTAATGGATCAAATTATTCCCGGCTGTGATTTAGATGTCGTCACCCCGCTTTTTAAACGCATCCAAAAGAAATACAAAAATATTTTCTTAAAAACCAAGGTCACGCAAGTCGAGGCGAAAAAAGATAGTCTTCAAGTCAGCTTTGAAGGTCCCGAAGGTAAAAAGCAAGATCACTTCGATCGTATTCTTTGCGCTGTCGGTCGCCGTCCTAATAGCGATCAGCTCGATCTTGCCAAAGCAGGTGTGAAAGTGGACGAACGTGGTTTTATTACTGTCGACAAACAACAACGCACTAATGTTTCTCATATTTATGCTATCGGTGATATTGCCGGCATGCCCATGCTTGCACACAAGGCCATGCCAGAAGGCCGGGTAGCTGCCGAAGTCATTGCAGGCTTAAAACATTATTTTGATCCCCGCTGTATCCCCAGTGTCGCCTATACTGATCCCGAAATTGCCTGGGTTGGTCTCACTGAAAATGAAGCCAAGGCTCAAAACCTTGACTATGGCAAAGGCGTTTTCCCCTGGATGGCTAGCGGTCGCTCCTTAAGCCTGGGCCGTGACGAAGGCTTAACCAAGCTCCTTGTCGAAGAAAAAACCCATCGTATTATTGGTGCCGGTATCGTCGGCCCTAATGCCGGTGAGTTAATCGCCGAAGTGGCCCTCGCCATTGAAATGGGCTGCGATGTCGAAGATCTCGCACTTACCATTCATCCTCATCCTACGCTATCCGAGACAATTGCCCTATCTGCAGAAATTTTCGAAGGAACGATTACGGATTTGTATTTGCCGAAGAAGAAGGGGTGATTGCCACGACTTGTAAGCACTGCCAAGCTTTAAAAAAGGGCTATCTTATTAGCCGCCCTAAAGATTTGACTAAGCTTATTCTAATATTACAAGAATCCATGCATTTTCTTGACGAAATTAATCCCTTTACGCTTAGTCTAATCACCGAAAAAATAACTACACTTCCTGCGAAGGGTCCCTGGGAAGAGTCTATTTATCATATTTTGAAATGTAAAAGCTGCGGTTTGATTTATGAACTTTCTTGTAATACTTACAATGGCCGGTGCAGTTTTGAAGAAGCGACAGAAAAAATATTAGCACAATATAAGCAAGAGCAGGAAAGGCTTATAGCTAAAAAAAATAGCATGAAAGAAGATGCAAAAAGAGCTTATTCTGAAGCTCAAAAATGGAGAACACTTTTGGATGATGATAAAGACAATGAATAATTTTTGTACGGTAAAAAAATTAAATGCGCTCCCGATTGTCATCCTAAGCGTAATTGTCATCCTGAGCGCAGCGAAGGATCTGAATTATCAATGAAATACAGATTCTTCGCTGCGCTCAGAATGACAAAAATGATTTTTGTACCGTACAGAGATGAATAATATTAAAGGAGAAGTAATGTTGAGCTGTCGTATTTTTTGCTTTTTTAAAAAAGTAAATACTCATACCGATTCTGATCCCGAGGAACTGGTACCCTTGCTAAGGCAAGAAGTGGGAAAGTCAATGGGCCGATTTTAAAGTGAAGAATCAAGCGCATTTACAAGCAAGACAAGCGTTTAAGGCTCATCCAAAGGATAATTCTCCCGAACACCGGGCTTTAAGAAAAGCTTATCTTGAAAAGGTTTCCCTTGCCTGGGGAGCGCTTAATTCTTTTAATAGTGTTGCCCCTAAGCAGATAGAAAAAATAGAAGAAGGGAAAATGAATGGCCAGGTTTTGTATAAAAGAAGATAAGAGATTTCCATGACTAATTTACCTTTACACTTTTTTAGTGTAAAATACTATTGTAGGTTAGAGGAAGATAGGCTAAATGAATGGTTGTATCGAATTAACCAAAAATGCGAAAAAAGATTTAGCCAAGGTGCCGGGCTTTATAAAAGATAAATTATTATTGTGGATTGATGCTGTTGAACGTTTAGGTATTCATCAAGTAAGAAAAATACCG
>CAYXNR010000003.1:0-29107 GCA_964466595.1 uncultured Coxiellaceae bacterium
TTCCCCATAACACCACTTTTTTGGGGTCATCCCCAAAAACCCCCCCTAATCCACCCTACCAAAAATTAAACAGCGTTTTGTTTTATCAGGCCTTAGTTCTGAAACTTGAGAGGCTGGCTGTTTACCGCTGCAGCTGCTTCTGATTTTTCTTCCTTTTCTTTGAGGCCAGCTGCCTGACGGCAAGTAGCGGCTAATAAAGCTGCATCCTTTCTGCTGAGGAAGCTCCCTACGCCTAAGCCCAGCTCATAGGGTAAAACCTGAGCTAAGGCGCTAGCAGTAGTATTTTTTATATAATTCAGCTCTTGAAGTGATTCCGCCTTTGAGGGGTTGTAAAGTAGCTTATTCAAAAAGGAAAATAAACGGTTTCTTTTTAATAGTTTTTCATATTCATCACTCTCATCAAAAAAATGCTCAGGCTCTAAGAAGAGAATACTTTGATTTCTACTTGAACTATTATATGCAACCTCTATTGAATTTTTCGTATTTTTATCAACAATACCTATCACACCGACTAAAGGAAGAATCTCTCCTCTATTCAGCACTGCGTTGTCTAAGATAGCCTGTTTTCTCTTGGCTTCTTCATTGCTTTCACAACTAGATCGTTCTATACCAAAATTAATTTCATACTGGCTATTTCTCTTATTATTTTCTGCTAAGGCAAAAGCTAAGAGTTTAATTTTACTCGGAATAATTTTATGATTGAAAAGAATCATTTTTGCTCTCCCTCACGAAGTAGATTGAATTATAATTGAACAAATATTAGATGTCTAGCTAAATTTTGATCGTTTTTAGGGCAAAAATGCTTAAGAAGAAGGGACTGATTTCCACACGGGGGTATCCCAGCTGCCTGTTACCTTATAATTATAGGTAGCCACCTTGGCCACACTTTTACTTAATACGGCTTTATTCACCAACCACGCCGCTGCACCAACAAAGGGATTGAGGGTGAGTGCGCCAGCCACAACAGGCAGACTATCAGTCACATAAGGCGAAATACTCAAAATAAGATCATAATCCTGAGCTAAGAGACCAATGCGACCCGAGGCAGTAATACGGGCAACCGGCCCGTCAAAAACAGCCGGTTTACGGGTGAAGGCGCTACCTTGCTTCAAAGAAAAATCACCACGCATCGAATCGAAACTATAACCTTTCTCAAATAAATCACTAAAATCTAAACTTAAGCGACGTGGAATCGTTTGCAAACTAAATAAACTGAGCATGCGACCCATATCTACTTTGGTATTATCGGCTTCATTAAGATTAATCACTCTTCCTTTTTCAAGGACAAAGGAAAAACCACCTCCTAAGCTAGCCACACTAAAGTTATAGGGAGCGCCTTTCCATTGTAAACTAAAGGCAGCATTTCCTTTATCTACCAACAAACTTCGTAAAGGCAGACCTAAGCGGGCCAACAAGGTATTAACCTTGGAGCTTTCTAGCGTTCCTTGCAATTGACTTTGCTGCGCTTGACCGGAACCGGTCCACTGACCGGTCGACTCAAAATTATATTCCGGCGCTTTGAGATTAAAATGTTGAATAAGCATCCCCTTTGTTTTAGGTAGGGTTGTTAAACTCAATTGTCCCATATTTTTATTGCCATAAATAAATTGCTTACTACTGATGATCAAGGGCGGCACCGTCTGCGGATCCAGGGAGGCTAGCGTTTGGGCATTACCGGTATTAATCACTAGACGATCTAAGCTGGCTTGAATAGCCTGCTTGGCATCAAAGGGATAAGATAGTTTGATCAAGCCTTTCACCTGTCTACTATCAATTTCAATTAAACGAAGTGTTTGCTGCTGTCTAATATTTAATTTCGCAGAAATAAGATCGCCATAGCTTAATTGCGTTTTAAATCCAGAACCGCCGCCTTGCTGAAAAGCTGCTTTTAAGAGAAAGGCTCGCTTGCTTAGCGCTGATTTGCCAAAAGGTGCCGGTAGATCAATGGCCAAACCTTGCAAATCAGAAGAGAGCAAGGCTTCATTACTATCCTTGGATTCATATAATTTTATTTGCGCCTGAAAATTGCTTGAGCCGGATAGAAAATGGGAAAGAGCAAGCTTGTAAGCTTTCTCCAGATTAAGAACATTGATTTTACCAGTCAGCACCGCTTCCAAATAAGAAGGCTTGCCATTTTCTGGCCGCACGGTTGCAAGACGCAAAGAAGCCGGTTCTTCCCACAGCAGGCCTTGTATTGGTGATTTAGCAGAGATACCTTGTTCACTAAATTGGAAACCACCATGTAACTGAGCTAAAGTCATATTCCACTCTGGTAAGTACAGTCTCGCTTTATTCATTGCGACCTTGCCTAGCAGCTTAATTTTATCTGGCTTGTCTAGAGGAAGAGAAAAAGAAAGATCTAAATGCATCGGTCCTTCTAATTGAAGATCTGCCAAATCCTCACCAATGACTTCTTCTAGAGGACTTTGATGAATAAAATCCAAACCCTGCGATAAGTCTGTATCTAGCTTTGCTTGAACCTTCAGAACAGGCGACTCTGCGCCAAGAGAAGGGATAACACCCTGAACCTGCTTCACCGGCACATCGAGAATAGAAGCAGAATCAATCACAGCTGTCATAGCTTGGCCTGAAAAAGTTAAACTTCCCTTCACTTTTTGTAAAAGCGGCCAATGGGACGCATAATGAAAATTAAGATCTTGTAATTCGCCGCTCACTAAAAATTTGCCGCTTTCAGGCTGAGCAAAGGGAAATTCATTCAGTTTTCCTTGAATCAGCACCCTACCATTCTGAAGCTGCCCGCTTAAAAAAGCAGTCTTCAGCCAGTTGACGAGATTGGGATCCATGATTCGCGACGGCAGGTAGTGCCCTAATTGTGTTAGCTTCGGAAGAGAAAAATGAGCTTCGAGATCAAGCCGTGGCGAACCCGTTTTTGGAAAAAACATTTCCGCATTGGCTTTGATCAGTGCATCTGCATTTAACACTTCCGCCTCTTTCATTCGGAAGGACCAGCCTGCTGTTTTATTATATTGAAAATCAATTAATCCTTTCACCTCATCAAAAAGAAGTGGCTTGGGCCATAAAGCCGGCAAGCTAAATATTAATTTTTTACTCGCAATTGTCAGGTTACCCTGATTTTGATCCCAACTGAGCTTGCCGTCAAAATGAGTCAGCCCGGGAAATTTTTGCAAGGCTCGAAAAGACAGCCCCTTAAATTGTCCTGAAACAGTTGTCTGATCGAGAGCACTCACATCCCCCTGCCATAAAATGGTCAGATTTTGCAGCTCTCCGACAGGGTTCAAGCTATTTAACTGTTGACGCCAATCTGCAGACAAGTTGGCATTGGCTAAGAAAAGCGGCAAAAGATCTTGCATATCTAAGTAAGCAATCTGTAAATCTCGCAAACGCCAAGGACGATTACTAGCAAAGGATTTTTTGATATTTTCCTCAGCGACCGCTAAACTTTCCTTTAATTTAACGCCGTAAGAATGGCTTGCGGCCTCGCTCGGGGCTGATACCAGCCTTTCTTTCTGATCTTCTTCATTTATTAGCCTCTTTCCTTCATCCGGAATCAGGCTGAGGTAAAAGGTTGTAGCCGGCCATAAATGATGGGGGAAATTAATGAGAATATTATCACCGGCCACAAATTGCTTGTCTCCCTCACGCTTCCAGCCTATATGGCCACTGAGCTGATCGATGAGATAGGTTTTTTTATCGAATTCGGAATAGAATTCCAAGTCATACCATTGAAAAATGCTTTGTGCTTGTTGTAATTGATTATTATTCCACTCTAGCCACAGACTTGCGCCGCCAAGACCCTGATGAATTTGCCAACCAGAGAGCAGGCTTTGTCCCCCAGCATTTTTGCTAGCGAGCCATTCTGCTAAGGAAAGACCCTCAATATTGAAATAGGCACGGGCTTTGATCGCTTCGGGTTCAGAAAGATTACCGAACCATTCTATATTTGTCTTGATCTCCGTTGGGATGGCCTGCTTCAAAATAAAATTACCTTTTATGGTATGCCTCATTCCCTGATTCACAAGCGCCACTTTTTGAATGCTCAGCTCCTCTGCCTTTTTCTGGTAAGGCATAAAATGCACCTCAATATCGCGGAAGCCTAAATAAGGCTGCGAAAAAATACCGGCCAAAATATCACTCAGGTTATAGGCCTTTATTTCTTTTTGAACGGGCAAATCGAAGTCTTTGATTGTCAAGACAAAAGATGCATCTTGAAGAATGGTTACTTCAGCACCAGAAATCAGAACATCTTCAACTACTGGCTTTCTTTTCCATAGGCTAGTAAACAGCTGAAAGCCAATTTTAATTTCTCGAATTTCAAAAGCGGGTTGATGAGTTTTTTTATCGAGGGCTACGACTTGGGAAAAAGTGAGATCCGGCGTATTACCACGCCAATCAGCATGGATTTCACCAATCGTAATAGGCGTTTGAAGAAGTTCAGAGGCCCACACTTCAAAATCAGTATGATGTTTATTCAGTAGAGGGGTTAAGATATGCGCAACAGTAAGTAATACTGCCGCCAAGATTAAGACTGTGGCAAAAAGATACCATACTCCGCGAATAAGATTGATAAAAATCTTCAATATAATAAGCCCTGATTAGCCACCTACCGTGCTTTTCTTGTCAGTCGGTTCAAGTTTTGTAAAACGATCACTTCTAGTTCCTGGCATTATAGCATAGCCGACCAGAAGAGACGAGATGAAGGTCCTGAGGCACCCATGATTCTAGACTTCAAAAACACGACAGCGGCTTCGTAAAATCATGAAAATCCAAGGCCAAAACACCATACTTGTTAAAGCAGATGACCAATACAGCCAAACCTCGGGTAAGGCCCCGAGAAAACCTTGAACGCAAAATAAGATAAAAAGATAGAGAAAAGTCATAAACAGTACAGCTATACCCTGTTGAAACAGGGAAAACATACGTAATTGATTATTCAGTCTGGCGGCTAAATAAATAACAGCGGTTAAAGCTAGGGCATGCTCTCCCAGCAAGGTTCCATTCAATACATCCAGAAGAATTCCCATGAGCCAAGCCAAGCTCAGGCTCACACGGCCGGGCAAAATGAGTGCCCAAAATATTAACACCATTAAAACCCAACAAGGCCGAAAACTAGCAAACCAGGAAGGAAGGGGTAAGAGCATTAAAATAAGAGCGAGACAGAGACTGCTTCCTACTGTAAGCCATTGACGGATTTCATTTATTTGATTATCCCGCATAGTTTTATCCTAGCTTGATGCATTTTTGATTGGCCAAACCAATAATACCTGCCGACTTTGATCTAAATGCGCACTGGGTCTTAACATAATTGTCATAAAAGGAAGGCCGGGATCACGAGCAGCAGAGCTAACCTCACCAACAGGATAGCCCGAAGGATAGCGATCACTCAAGCCAGAGCTTAAAAACATATCTCCCGGCTTAATGTCGGCTGTTTGAGGAACATTAATCAAATGCAAACCACCTGAATAGCTATCCCCTATCGCAATAGAACGTACGCCATTGCGAGCATTTTCCACAGCAATTCCGCTTTTCACATCATTGATTAGTAAAACACGGCTCGTTAAGGGGCTCACCTGAATAACCTGTCCCATGACACCTTGAGCATCGAGAACGGGTTGTCCAATAAATACGCCTTGGTGCAAACCCTTATCAAGAACAATTTGACGACGCGACAAATCAGAATCAATAGCCAACAATTGGGCAATCATCGTTTTGCCATGAATATGCTGAGAAGATTGAAGCAAGCCTTTTAAATGATTATTTTCTGATTCAATCGCAATTAAACGTTGCAGCTGCGCTTTTAATAAAAGCTGTTCCGCCTTCAAGGCCATATTTTCTTTATGCAGGGTATCTTGCGTACTTAATAAATGACTGAGTTTATCAATGCCTTGAATTGGGGCACTGACCAGATACTGTAAAGGGGCGAGCGGAAGTGAGAGCGCTGTTCTAACCTGTTCCGTTGCAGGCAGATATTTATCAGCAATCATTAAGGCAAGCGCACAGATGATTAAAACAAACACACGCCAACCGAGCTGCGAGCCTTTTACCGCAAAAATAGGTCTTACGAGTAGCGATCTACGCAATGGCCTTCATTATTCCCTTAAAAGAAAATCAGCACCAACAGCATCCATGGTTTCCAAAGCCCTACCTCCTCCACGAGCAACACAGGTAAGCGGCTCGTCTGCGATAATAACAGGCAGACCCGTTTCTTCCATAAACAATCTATCAATATTGCGCAATAAGGCACCGCCTCCAGTTAAGACCATGCCACGCTCTGCAATATCCGAAGCCAATTCAGGCGGCGTTTGCTCGAGTGCTGCACGCACTGTGCCAATGATACCCGATAAAGGTTCTTGTAAAGCTTCCAAGATTTCATTGCTATTAATGGTAAAGCTGCGTGGCACGCCTTCTGCTAGATTTCTTCCGCGCACTTCCATTTCCAGTACTTCACTGGTCGGAAAGGCGAGACCAATTTGATGCTTAATCTTTTCTGCGGTCGACTCGCCAATTAATACGCCATAATTACGACGCACATAGCTCACAATTGCCTCATCAAAGCGATCGCCGCCAATGCGAACAGAAGAAGAGTAAACAATGCCGTTTAAGGAAATAACAGCTACCTCAGTTGTTCCGCCGCCAATATCGACGACCAAGGAACCTCGCGGTTCGCCGACTGGCAAACCAGCCCCCATCGCAGCTGCCATGGGTTCTTCTAATAAGAAAACTTCACGCGCACCCGCACTAATAGCTGATTCACGTATCGCTCGACGCTCCACCTGGGTTGAACCACAGGGCACGGAAACCAAGACGCGTGGACTTGGACGTAAAAAGCGGTTTCCATGGACCTTATGAATAAAATGCTGCAGCATCTTCTCCGTTACATAAAAATCGGCGATTACACCATCTTTCATAGGCCGAATAGCCACAATATTCTCAGGCGTGCGACCGAGCATTAATTTGGCCTCGCTTCCGACGGCGGCGACATGTTTATGTCCACTATTGCTGCCATTGCGAATAGCGACGACAGAGGGTTCATTTAAAATAATGCCCCTTCCCCGAACATAAATGAGCGTATTAGCTGTACCCAAATCAATTGATAAATCGCTTGAAAATAATCCACGCAGTTTTTTAAACATAGCTTAGATCCTTTAAAAGAGAGCAAACCTGCTTTTAGGAGATTTTAAACAATCCTTGTGACTTAAGCAAAGAATAAGTGAAAGAAAAGGCTAAAAGTCTGGGACGAAACAGTTTTGCGAGCTAGCCTGGCAGATAAAATTTGATTTAGGTATAATGGCGAGCTTTGTTCTATCCAATCACTAGGAGCAGGGAATATGTCCTTCATGCCTAAAGAGGTAAAAAAGATCGCTCACTTGGCGCGCTTGAACTTATCCGAAAATGACCTAAACTATTATACCCCTCAACTTTCCAACATTCTTGATTTCGTAGACGAGATGAATAAAGTAGACACGACTACGATCGAACCCTTGGCACATCCTCTCGATCTTCCACAACGCTTAAGACCAGACGCTATTAGCGAGGCCAATCAGCGGGAATTATTTCAGTCTCTTGCTCCTGAAGTGAAAGTAGGACTGTACTTAGTGCCTAAAGTGATAGAAGAAGCCTAGCAAGGGGTAGTGGTTCGAGACGCTCACCCTGAATACGTCGGGGGCTTCTCACCGCGAACGAATTTATAGGTATTTTTGCCGAGGAGGCCTTCATGTTAAAAACAATTGCTGAACTGTCTCAAGACTTACAAAACAAAAAAATATCCAGCCTCGAATTAACACAGCATTATTTAAAACGCATTCAAACACTGGATCAGGATCTCAACTGTTTTATTACTGTAGCCGAAACCGAAGCCTTGGCAGCTGCCACAGCAGCCGATGAAAAGCGAGCTGCCGGAAAGGCGGGGCCCTTAACTGGCATTCCTATCGCTCAAAAAGATATCTTCTGCACAAAAGGTCTGAAAACGAGCTGTGGTTCAAAAATGTTAGATAATTTTATTGCTCCTTATGATGCAACCCTTATAAAAAAATTAAAAGAAGCGGGCACCGTTCTCTTAGGCAAAACAAATATGGACGAATTTGCCATGGGTTCTTCCAACGAGAACAGCTATTTTGGTCCGGTCAAAAATCCTTGGGATAAAGAGCGGGTACCCGGCGGTTCTTCTGGCGGCTCTGCCGCAGCTGTTGCAGCACTTCTCGTACCCGGCGCTACTGGCACCGATACCGGCGGCTCCATTCGTCAACCGGCCGCTTTTTGTGGGCTGACTGGTCTCAAGCCTACTTATGGACGGGTTTCGCGTTATGGCATGATCGCCTTTGCTTCCAGCTTAGATCAAGCTGGTTCGCTCACTCGGACGGCAGAAGATGCGGCCCTTTTATTAAATGCCTTTGCTGGTTTTGACGAACTGGATTCAACCAGCGTCGACTTGCCCGTCCCTGATTATACCGCCACTTTAAACAATTCACTGGCAGGACTGCGGATTGGCCTGCCTCAAGAATATTTTAAAGATTTAAATAGTGAACTGGCCCAAAAATTGGAAGATGCCAAAAAGGAATATGAAAAACTAGGCGTGCAATTTAAAGAAATCAGTCTTCCGAATATGTCTTTATCCATTCCAGCCTACTATGTGATCGCGCCAGCTGAATGTTCTTCGAATTTGGCACGCTATGATGGCGTCCGCTATGGTTATCGCTGTCAAGATCCTCAAAACCTAGAGGATCTTTATAAACGTACCCGCAGTGAGGGCTTTGGTAATGAGGTTAAGCGTCGCATCATGATCGGAACCTATGTTCTCTCAGCCGGATATTACGATGCTTATTATGTAAAGGCCCAAAAAATACGCCGTCTGATTCGAGAAGATTTTGTAAAAGCTTTCCAAGAAGTTGACCTGATCATGAGCCCAACTACACCTTCTGCGGCCTTTAAGATCGGCGAAAAAATGAAGGATCCTTTGAGTATGTATCTTTCAGATATTTACACTATTTCTGTTAATTTGGCGGGTCTCCCCGGTCTTTCGATTCCAGCCGGGTTTCATAAGCAACTGCCGATCGGTCTGCACTTAATTGGCAATTATTTTGAAGAAGCTCGCTTACTCAATGTGGCCCACGCCTATCAACAAGTGACAGATTGGCATCAGAAGCAACCTGAAAATCTTTAACAAAACGAGGAGATCGAGATGGAATGGGAAACAGTCATTGGTCTGGAAATTCATGCCCAATTATTAACAAAAAGTAAAATTTTCTCAGGAGCCCCTACCCAATTTGGCGCGCCGCCCAATACCCAAGCCTGCGCGATCGATCTAGGCTTGCCCGGCGTGCTTCCCGTTCTGAATAATGAGGCCGTCTTAATGGCGCTTAAATTTGGCATCGGTATTCATGCAGAAATCAATCGTAAATCTGTTTTTGCACGTAAAAATTATTTTTATCCGGATTTGCCTAAGGGCTATCAAATCAGTCAATATGAAACCCCTATCGTCGGCAAGGGCTATTTGGATATTTCACTTCCTGAGGGCAAGGAAAAACGCATTCACATCACTCGCGCTCATCTCGAAGAAGATGCGGGTAAATCCTTGCATGAAGATTTCATGGATTTAAGTGGCATCGATTTAAATCGTGCCGGTACGCCTCTTCTAGAAATTGTTTCCGAACCCGAGCTACGCTCGGCTAAAGAAGCCATCGCTTATTTAAAAACTGTTCATGCTCTCGTACGCTATTTGGATATCTGCGATGGCAATATGCAAGAAGGCTCTTTCCGCTGCGATGCGAATGTATCGATCCGTCCTACAGGTGAAAGCAAGTTAGGGACTCGCACCGAGCTTAAAAATATCAATTCCTTTCGCTTTGTAGAACGCGCTATTAATTATGAAATTGAAAGACAGATTGCTGTTCTTGAAAATGGCGGTACGATTAGACAGGAAACTCGTCTTTATAATCCAGATAAAAATGAAACTCGGCCGATGCGCAGCAAAGAAGAAGCCAATGACTATCGCTACTTTCCTGATCCGGATTTGCTGCCTCTTATTGTGAGTGACGAATTATTAGAAAAAGCGCGTCAACAAATGCCAGAGTTGCCTGATCAAAAGCGCCAGCGTTTTATGGAACAATATAGCTTAAGCGCTTATGATGCCACGATCCTCATTGCCAATCGTGAGCTGGCGGATTATTTTGAAACGGTGGTAAAAGAAGCCGGCGGACAGGCTAAGCTTGCTGCTAACTGGGTGATTAGTGAACTGCTGGGCTCGCTTAATCGCAATGATCTTGAAATTACTGACTGTCCTATTCCTGCTATACAACTTGCTAAATTAGTACGCCGCATCAGTGACAACACTATTTCTGGCAAGATTGCCAAAACGGTTTTTGAAACTTTATGGAATGAAAGCCTGGATGTTGATGCCCTGATTGAAAAACAGGGTTTAAAACAGGTTAGTGATTCTGCTGCCATTGAAAAAATGATCGATCAGGTCTTGGCTGCCAATGAAGAAAAAGTAAGTGAATATCGCGCTGGTAAAGAAAAACTCTTTGGCTACTTTATTGGTCTTCTGATGAAGGAATCTCAAGGAAAATTAAATCCGCAGCAATTAAATGAAAGCCTGAAGAAAAAATTGCGAGGCTAAAATGCCGCTTTCTTTTCTACAAACTCCAAAGCCCTATCTCTGGGAGGAGTTAAATAAAGCAGCATACTATTGCGACTCAGATCGCTTTATGGCTTTATTCGCAAAACTCAGGCCTGAAACTAGAAAACAAATACTCACCTTACCCTCTAAAAGTGGCTGGACGATATTAGCGAATGCGGCACGTTACCTTGACTCGCCTACCTTTATTGCTTTACTCGAAAAACTAGAGTCTGAAGACTTAAATCAAATGCTCGAAACAGGCAATCCTAAATTCATAATAGACACTCCGAAGGGCCGTACTGTCTTGCATATAGCAGCACGTTATCAAGACTGTCGGGGCTTTCAAGCCTTATTGGCAAAACTGAGCTCGGAAACCGTAGATCAGGAAATTATCAGGCAAGATAATGAGGGCTACACGCTAGTTCATCTAGTTGTAGCTTATCAACAATTAACAAGCTTGGAAGCCTTAGTAAGAAAAGCAAGCGCAAGAGCCTGGGATCAAACAATTAACCTACAAAATAAGGATGGAGAAACAGCAATACATTTTGCCTTAGGCTATGACCGGCTAGCTACTTTTGAGCTATTGAAAACTAAAATAAGCGCTGCAACCTTGAGCAAAGCACTCCGCATACCCAATCAAGCAAACTTCACAGCCCTCGGGGCAATAGTAAAAGATTACCCTAGCCAGCTGAGGCTTGTAATAGAAAAAGCACCTTTAGCGTTGCTGGGCTTCAATTTGAACACAGTAGTTTGTCCACAAATGCAGGCATGGTGGTGCTTTATAAATCGGCCAGGGCAAAGTGTGTGGAATAACACTGAGGAATTTATCAACTTCTTAAAAATGAAGTTAGCTCCGCCACCCAATACAATTTATTCTCATGCTGTCTGGCTTGGTATTTTAGCTGAAGCTCTTAACGCTAATCCTACTGAACCTATTAAAAATCAGCTACATTACTTAAGTGCTTTTCTAGAAACCCAAGTCCAGCATCAAGAGGCTGCTAAGCAACATTGTCTTGCCCTAAGTTCTCCTGAAAACTTGGATGATGCAACTAATTTATTCATCGCTGATCTCTTAAGCCTCGACTCTTCCCTTTCAGTCCTTGAAAAAAAACAATATAAAATAAAAAGATTGCAGCATCTTTATGCTGCTAGAAATAATAATGATAATACACAAAGCTTATTGCGTAGTCTGCTCAATAAAAAGCCCCAGATCAGTGAAGAATTATGGAGTCAAGCCGATGATGAAATTTATCAACAAGCCCTCGAGCAATTAATATCGTTTTGGAAAGTGAAAAAGCACGTTCAAAAAAAGAAAGTCGTTTTTTCAAGTTTTTTCAGGAATCATTTAAAAACAAAGGCTCATCACCCCAGTCTTCTGCTAGAAGACTTTCAATTTAATGAGGAAAGCAAATGCGTGCGAAATCAAAAAATATCAAAAGCAATTTGAAGAAAGTTGATGCTCATCGTGTTAAAAAACACGAATACGATGAGTTGCCTGAATTAACAGATAAAATGTTTAATCAAGCTACTTATAAAGTAAGTGGCGCTATCAAGCCAGCACCACGGCGTCGTGGTGCCTAAAAAGCACCTACCATCACAAATATTCTCACCGATAAAACAAAGCTAAAGCAGGATTAAAAAAATGAAAGCGTCCATCCGCGGCACAGAACTTTATTTTGACATCGCTGGTATGCAACTTGCACCACGGGGCAAGAACTTTGAAGAAAGACCGGTTTTGTTTCTCTTGCATGGCGGTCCCGGTGGAGATCATTTGCGTTTCAAACAACATTCTCTCGAATTGCAGAAAGTCGCACAGCTGGTTTTTATTGACCACCGGGGATGTGGACGCAGTAAAAAAACCAAACAAGCTGATTATACCTTGGAAAATAACATCGAAGATCTTGAGGCCTTACGCAAACACCTAGGCTTAAAGCGAATTGCTATTTTAGGCACCTCCTATGGCGGCATGGTCGCTCAAGGCTATGCGACTCGCTATCCTCAGAAGGTGGAAAAATTAATTCTTGTTGTTACTGCACCAAGCTACCACTTCTTAAAAGAAGCGAAAGAAAATTTGCGACAACGCGGCACCCCCCAGCAAATCGCCGTTGCAGAAGATCTGTGGAAGGGTAGTTTTAAGAGTCCTGACGAGGTTCAAGGCTTTTTTAAAGAAATGGAAAATCTATATTCTGTCAAGCACAAGAAAAAACCGACTACAGGCTATAGTCAGTCTAAAACAGTTTGGTCTCATGAGGCGCTGAATGAAGGCTTTGGTGGTTTTTTACAGCGCATGAACTTTATCCCGCATTTAAAGAAAATTCGCTGCCCCACTCTCATTCTAGCCGGGGAGAAGGATTGGATTTGTAGCCCAGCACAAGCTAAGCTGATTGCGAAAAAGATTCCTGGTTCTCAATTACATATTTTGAAAAACTGCGGTCATGCTATGGCAGTGGATGCGCATAAAAAATATCTTCGGCTGATCAGCGATTTTCTTCGACAAAAATCGTCCTTACTCTAACTCTAAACCCATATTTTCTAAACCCTGTAGCAATTTCAAACTTGCCGCATTCAATTCTTTATCATATTTATAAGCAGAACTGGTTAAGACTGTTTTCACCATGGTGATTTTTTTCATCATATTCTTTTC
This sequence comes from uncultured Coxiellaceae bacterium, assembly GCA_964466595.1. Classification (GTDB taxonomy): domain Bacteria; phylum Pseudomonadota; class Gammaproteobacteria; order DSM-16500; family DSM-16500; genus JABDGC01. The sequence goes on from CAYXNR010000003.1 coordinate 13,239, forward strand.
ATCTTTAAAATGCGTATAAAACTTCTCGACATGAGCCTGCCTTGAAAAAGAAAGGGACTCGGGATTACTGGTTTTCGCAAACAAGAGATGATTTTTTAAATTCATTTCAAAATCATTTACCAAAGCCTTATATTGCGGCATATTTTTTAAAATCTTAATACTATTATCTAAGGCTTGATTAATTTCCTTGTTATTATTGGTACCATAAATTTTGCCTAGGACACTCAGAAGATTCTCATTTACTTTTTGTATTTTTGGATCTTGATACTTTCTCTTGATGAGCTTACTGATTTTTTCTAGATTTAAAAAATGTTGAGTCTTCTTCGGTGCATTTCTTAAAGGATCGCCGATCATACTGATAAGAAAGCTGAGTGTTTCTCGCAATTTGGGATTTTCTTTTGTTTCTGGTGTATTCTCTTTATCCTCCCTCAAGGGAGCTTTCATTTCTTGCTTCAGGTCTAGAGCAGGACTAGCCTGACTTTGACTAGCTTGATCTTGATGAACCAGCCCGCCTCGCTTGATTATTCCATTCATGTAAGTAATCCCTGAATCGATCAGTTTATTTGCAGCAAGAATTTGGGCAACCACAGAGATCCCTTCAGCTGAAGCAGGCTCACTTAGCTCTTTACTAAATTCTTTTTTCAAAGCATCCAGCACAGCACGGATACGTTGAAGATGTTTCTCGTTATTTTTATCATCTACATATAAAACGCTTTTCATATAGAGAAGATTTTCAAGATGTTGCTCCGCAAGAGCTTGATCCACTGCTACCTGCGGTCTTTTGAGAAAAGCGATAGTTTCAGCTGCTGTTGGATCTTTTGTGTGCATAGCTCACCTCGTTTTCAATTCCTAGGCACTCTCTTTCATTATAACTTTAAAAAAGTCTTAGCATGAGAAGAAAAATTTTTTGAAGACAAAACAGAGAGAGTTGTATTATAATTAGACATTACTGCTATTATTGAATATAATTATTCAATTTTTATTAAAATATAATCAAGAAGCTATGAGATGAGCCTCGCTTATTTCAGCTTAAGGATCCGAAAATACGGCAGAAGCTATCTTATTCTTCTCAAGATAAAATAACACACAGCCGAGAACAACAGAATGGGCAGAGCAGCAGCAAGAAAGGGAGGAAACTGAAAAATAACGCTGAGTTGCCCCAGAAAAGCATTCGCTAAATAAAATATAAAACCAAGGATCACCCCAAAAAGCAGCCGCAAACCGAGCATGGTGGAACGTGGCGCATTCAAGACAAAAGGCAGGGCAAGAAAAATCATGACAATAATCGCAAAAGGTTGCAGCAAACGCTGCCAAAAAGCCAATTGAAAGGGACTAGCTTGTAAGCCATTGTCGAGCAAATGCTGAGAAAAATCCCATAAGTGAGCAAGAGACATTTCTTCTGCCGCAACCATACCCACATTCAATAAACTGGGATTGAGCGTAAAGTCCCAACTCGCTTGGCTAGCATAAGAACTTTGTGTGCCCGTTTGCGGTAAAAATTCGGTTTTCATGACTTCTTGCAATAACCATTTTTCATTTTTAAAATCCATAACCTTAGCGTGATAGGTTGCAATTAATTGATGCTCAGTATTAAACTGATAACGCGTAATTCCTTCTAAATGATGATGCGCCATCACTCGATCGACATGAAAAAAATTATTTCCCTCATGTAACCACACGCCGGAAGCAGTCGCCACCGCCTGCCCATTGTTTACGGCGTTTTGTTTGCGAAGCGCCGCCTTGTGATCTAGTTGTGGGGCTAAGGCTTCGCCTATTAGCATCAGAAAAATAATCAGCAAACAAGCACTATAGAAAATAGCCCGCATCAGACTGCGTAAAGAAAAGCCGGAGCTACGTATAATCATCAGCTCTTGATGGGTTGTTAGCATGCCAAGGCCAATAATCCCGCCCAATAAGATCAACATCGGTGAAAAAAGATAAAGATTATGCGGTAACCGTAAAAGCACATAAATCACAGCTTGTGTAAAACTGTAATCTCCCCGACCAATATCCTGAAACTCTCCCAAGAGTGTTGTAAAAAAGATGAGACCCAACATCACACTCACTACCAGTGAGGTGGAGATAAGAATCTGTTTAATAAGATAGCGATTAAAAATAGTAATCATTTGAACGAAAAAAACCTCTTCCTGATTGGAAGTAGCTGCCATCCTAAACGGCTGCCCCATAAAACTAAGGCTAGACTAAAAAATAAGCCATGAACCCACCACATACCTAAATAAGCTGGAATGCTCGCTAGCTCAACCCAATGTCTTGCAACAAAAAGAAGATTGATATAGATCGTATAAAGCAAAAGCGCCGGAACAGCCATGAGATAACGGCCCTGACGTGGCTTCACCTGACTTAAGGGAAAAACCAATAAGGCCAATAAGAGTGGGGAAAACGCGAGCGAGAAACGCCATTGCAACTCAGCAGCATAACCGGGCTTTGAATAATTTTTCCATAAATGGGTAGTGGGAACACCTTCCTGCAATTCACGGTTACTTTCAAAGGCTACTTCTGGAATATGCACGGCATATTTTTTGAATTGAATAATTTTATAATCATTTTGTCCAGGAACGCCCTCGTAACGATAGCCCTCTGCTGCAACCACAAAATGTTCTTTTAAATCCTTATCATAAAAGGGCAGGCCTCGCATCGCTGAAATAATGACTTGATTCTGCTGCTCAGGAAAATCCTTAGCGAGCATCTCTTTTGTAGCCTTTTTTTCTTCTGCGATAAAAAGATTTTCAGCTTGTTTCTGGTGAGGGGAAAGGCTTTCAACATAAATCACGCGGCGACCATCCGCACTGACTTGAAAACGCCCAGGCATGATGGTTTTTAGGATATTTTCTTCGGCCATGCCTTTCGCAATTAACTTATCTTTTTGAGAAGCGAGCCAGGGGTTGACCCATAAGGCCAGTATCATCACAAGAGCAGCAATCACCATCGTTAGCGGCAGGGTCGCTTTCATTAAGCGGGACGAGCCATAGCCTGAAGCATTTAAAACAAAAATTTCACTGTCGCTGTAAAGCCGACTATAGACTAAGAACATGCCTAAATATAAGCCGAGAGGTAAAAGCAAGACTAATAAATAGGGAATTTCAAAGCCGAGCAGAGGCAGTAAGATATTAGAAGCTATTTTACCGGAGACCACATAACCGAGGTAACGTACTGTTTGTTGGCTCAGAAAAACCAGCATCAAAATAAGCGTGACGGCTGCAAGCGTAGAAAGAATTTCCTTGTTTAAATAACGATTAATAATCATTTACTTACCCATGTATGCGCTTTTCTGCTATTTCGGTAGTCAAGCGAAACTTGAATTGATAAAATTAAAGCCTTGTATTATACAAAATTATGCATTCAGATACGATCTTCATGCAACAAGGAATTATCAGTCGCTATGTCACGTGTTGATTTATATTTTATTCCCCAGTCGGGACCGACGGCCCGTTTGCTTTTTGCTTGTCGTCTGCTTGAAAAAGCCTATCAACAAGAACAGCCCGTTTATATCCATCTGGAAAATGCAGAAAAAGCTCGCTTCTTTGATCAGCTTCTCTGGACTTATCGCGATGACAGCTTCCTTCCGCATCAACTGGGTGAGGAAAAACCAGCACGAGACTCTTATCTGCAATTAGGTTATAGCGCCAGGCCTCAAACGGAGGCTACTATTTTATTAAATCTGCATTCAGCTATACCTGACTTCTATCATCGCTTTCAGCGCATTCTTGAAATCTTGCCGGCTGAGGCTACCAGCCAGCAGAGGGAAAATTGTCGTGCTTTTTATCATGAAAAAGGCTATACAATCAATTCTCATCATATTCAAGCGGCTCGCCTCAAGGGTAAAAAATAAGGTAAAAGTATGGACAAGATTTACAATCCACACGCTATTGAACAAAGCCTTTATACAACCTGGGAAGAAAAGGCTTATTTTGCCCCCTCTGGCAAAGGCAATCCTTATTGCATCATGTTGCCGCCCCCGAACGTAACCGGTAGTCTGCATATGGGCCATGGTTTTCAAGGCACGCTAATGGATATCCTGATCCGCTATCATCGCATGCAGGGGGATATGGTGCTGTGGCAAGCTGGCACCGACCATGCTGGTATTGCAACACAAATGGTCGTTGAACGCTTACTGCTTGCCGAAAAAAAATCTCGCCATGATTTGGGGCGTGAAGCCTTTATTGAGCGAACCTGGGAATGGAAAAAAGAATCTGGCGGGCGCATCAGCCAACAATTCCGTCGCCTGGGCGCTTCGCTCAACTGGCAGAGTGAGCGCTTCACCTTGGATGAGTCGCTTTCTCAAGCGGTACGGGAAGCTTTTATTCGCCTCTACGAAGAGGGTCTCATCTACCGAGGAAAACGCCTGGTCAATTGGGATCCCGTCCTACTAACCGCTATTTCTGATCTGGAAGTAATCAACCAGGAAGAAGAAGGAAAGCTCTGGCATCTCCGCTATCCTCTCCTTCAAGAAAATACTTATCTCGTGGTGGCGACCACGAGACCCGAAACTCTTTTTGGCGACCTCGCTGTGGCCGTTCACCCAGAAGATGAGCGTTATCGGCACTTCATTGGTAAACAAGTGAAACTACCCTTAACGGAACGCATTCTGCCTGTTATCGGTGATCACGCCGTGGATCCTCTTTTTGGCAGCGGCTGCCTCAAAATAACACCCGCTCATGATTTTAATGACTATGCCATTGGGCTACAACATCAGCTCGAACCTCTTAATATTTTTACACCTGATGCTCATCTCAATGAAAACGTGCCTCCCGCTTATCAGGGTTTAGAGCGTTTTAAAGCACGCCAACGTGTTCTTCAGGATCTTGAAACAGCCGGCCTCATTGAAAAAATTGAAACACATCTTTTAAAAGTCCCTCGTGGCGATCGTTCGGGAGCCGTCATTGAACCCTATCTCACCCAACAATGGTATTTAAAAATGGCGCCTCTAGCTAAACCTGCCATCGCGGCAGTGAAGGAGGGCAAGATTCGCTTTATTCCTGAAAATTGGGATAAAACTTATTTTCAATGGATGAATAAGATTGAAGATTGGTGTATTAGTCGCCAACTCTGGTGGGGCCATCGTATCCCTATTTGGTATGATGAGGAAGGCAAAGCTTATGCTGGCCATAATGAAGCAGAGGTGCGCAATCGTTATCACTTAAAACCGGAGCTTCCCCTCAGCCAAGAAGAAGATGTTCTCGATACCTGGTTTTCGGCCTCGCTTTGGCCTTTTTCAAGCTTGGGCTGGCCAGAAAGAACGAAGAACTTTTCACATTTCTTCCCCACACAGGTTTTAGTGAGTGGTTTCGATATCATTTTTTTCTGGGTCGCTCGCATGATCATGATGAGTTTAAAATTTACGGGTCAGGTTCCCTTCCAAGATATTTATCTGACCGGCCTCATTCGTGATGCTGAGGGTCAAAAAATGTCGAAATCCAAAGGCAATATCCTAGACCCTATTGATCTGATCGATGGTATTAGTCTCGAAGCACTGATCAAAAAACGTACCTATGGTCTCATGCAGCCCGCCATGGCGGAAAAGATTGAAAAAACGACGCGTCAGCATTTTCCCGAAGGTATTCCTTCTTATGGCACCGATGCACTACGGATGACCTTCTCTTCCTTGGCTTCTTATACACGAGAAATTCGTTTTGACTTAGGACGACTGGCGGGTTATCGAAATTTTTGTACAAAGCTTTGGAACGCCGCGCGTTTTGTACTCCTGAATAGCGAAGGCAAAACACTGCAGAAACCCCTTACTCAATCCGCCCTTTGTTTAAGTGATCGATGGATTCTATCGCGTCTACAAAGAACCATTATGCAAACGAAGGAAACCCTCGCTTCCTACCGCTTCGATCTCTTAACGCAAAGTTTATATGATTTTACTTGGAATGAATTTTGCGATTGGTATCTGGAGTTGGCTAAAATCAACTTAAATACAAATCAAGCGACAGAAACACAAAATCATACCCCTTATATTTTGGTTTTTATTCTCGAAACCCTCGTGCGTCTACTTCATCCTATCCAACCCTTTATTACCGAAGCAATTTGGCAGCGTCTCGCCCCGCTTTTGGATAAAAAAGGGGAGACGATCATGCTTGAGCCTTATCCGGCTGTCGATGATAGCAAACTCGATATCGAAGCCGAAGCCGAATTAGCTTGGCTGCAAAGCCTGGTTATTGCCATCCGTACGATTCGCAGTCAAATGAATATTCCACCGGGGAAAGCGCTTCATCTGCTTCTCTCTAAAGGAACAGCGCAAGATAAAATGCGCATTCAAAATCATCAGCCACTGCTTAGCAAAATGGCGAAATTAGCAAGCCTCGATTGGCTTGCTGCAACAGACAAAGCACCTCAAGCTGCTAGCGCCTTCGTTGGCAAGCTTGAACTGTTCATCCCGCTCGAAGGCTTAATTAATCTTCAGGAAGAAGCAAGCAAGATTCAAAAAGAAATTGTTCGCTTACAAAAAGAAATTGAACGCGCCCAAGAAAAACTACACAATCCTCGCTTTGTCGACAAAGCACCTCCTGAAATTGTTGCCCAAGAAAAAAACCGAATCACAGAATTTCAAACAAACTTGCAACAACAAGAGGAACAATTGGAAAGGATACAACAACTGCAGTTAAATTAGAAAGACAGTGGATGAACTGCCCTTAGAGACTTTTTCTCGGCGCTGAAGATTGATGCTTCTCTGCTGCATTGAAATATTCAACAAAGGTTTCAAATTCTTTTGCTGCGCCCTCTGCACCGGCCTTACGTAAAACATGTGCAACCTGCTGTGGGTTAGCGACTTCTCCATTTTCGTAAGCTCCTTTATAACGATGGGTGATATCTTTAATCATGTTGGGATAGTTATTAGCGATCAATTTAAGCATTTGATCTTGTGGATTGTTGGCAAACCCTCGTATACCAAACTTGAGGCCAAGGTCATATAATTTATTCAGTCTTTTTGCTTCGCTATTGAGGCTTACATCTGGTTTATTTCCTTGATGGTCTATACAATTATTGAGGAAATTAAGTAATTCTTTTTCCATATTTCTTTCTTCTTTTTTAATGACAGTTGTTGCTGTTTTGATTTGTTCATGCACCTTCGATATCATCGTTGCAACTTGCTGCATCTTATCCAAACTTGCATTGTCCAGCTTACCTTCAAGATCTTTCAGACAACCATTCATCACAGCCATGACTTCGGCATGGGCAAGAGAGAAGATTAAACTGTTTTTGACATGTTCTTGGTTTTCCTGAGATAAACCCTCATATTTAACACTAAATTTATCCTCTTCCGAACAGAAGCTATCTAAAAATTGACTGAGCGCAGGTGATAATTTTCCTTCTGGCGTTACGAATTGTTTCCAGGCTATTTTAGTAAATTCTGCAATGAATTGTTCTAATTTTTCATTTAAAACTGCTGGATTTTTTTCTGCTCGTATTTTTTCTAAATGATTCAAACCAGCTTGAAGATCGATGATGGTTGCTAAGGCCTGATTTCCTAGATTATCAAATACGCGATCAAGATAGCCTGTTTGTAAATCGATTCCCTCCTTCGTTTGATTGAGGCCCTGAGCCAGGTTCAGTCCTACCCGCTTTGCATGCGAGGTAGCTTTTTGGGGATCACGATCTTCTTTCAATTGTTGAGAAAAAACCTCAAGCAAGCCAAGCGCTTTTTTTTGAGCCGGCATACCCCCTCCGCATATTTATAGACTACAAATATGAATGCTCTTATATTTATTATAGCCTATTCGTGCAGACAGGATGTAAGTGATTGATAATTAATGGGTGACCCCACATTAGCCGCGTACAACCTGGCAAAAGTTTTGAGCAGCAGTAGAAAACTGGTTGTTGTCTTTCTCGAGCGTATTACAGGCATGCCCTGCACTGTATATGGCTCTTGTGCCACCACACACTACGCTAAATAAACCCACAACGCTCACTCCAATTCCCACGCCAATACCTACCGGCGTTGTAGCAACAAGCGTGATTAGCGCAAATCCTGCCACCAAAAGAAGCGCCGAGCCAAAAGCGTCTAGGCCATAGCACAAACGTTCACAACCTGAATGCACAACGATTGTTGCAGCGATCGTATTCTGAAGAGCATTTTTTGCGAATTGAATATTGTCTTGATTCAATTGATCTTGGCACAAATGGTTGATTAGGGTATTGGCACAATCATATACATCAGCCATGGACTCATAATGATTATCCCTTATATCGTCACTCTCGCTCCCTGCAAAACAATCTGGAAAAAGAAAAAAATCGACCTCATTTAGCAGCGTATAACCCGTTCTTCTTAAATTAATCAAAGCAGCCGCGTGCTCCCCCTCCAGCCTCGCCCTATATCGCCTAAATAAAATTTCAAGGTTGGCCATAAGGGCTTGCTGCTGCGCTTTATAAGCTCGCTGAGCTAAGCTTGGCATAAGCTAGTTATCCTGCAAAATAAAAGCATTGGGGTCAAATCTTGTCTTCAACCTACACCTCTTCATTACCGGGTAATGGAGAGGTGTAGGTTGAAGACAAGATTTGACCCCATCATTTTCTGACCCCATCATTTTCTAAAAATCCAAATTTTTTGACCGTCTGATCTAGTTCCTTCAAACAAGCTAATAAATCCTTCATCTTCCCCAAAGGCCACATTGTCGGTCCATCTGATAAGGCGCGTTCGGGAGTGGGATGAGTTTCCATAAAAAGACCGGCCACACCGGCTGCAATGGCGGCACGTGCTAAAACGGGAACAAAATGACGGTCGCCGCCTGTTTGTCCTGGCAAGCCTCCCGGTTGTTGTACAGAATGCGTTGCGTCAAAAACAACCGGACAACCCGTCTCGCGCATAATTGATAAAGAGCGCATATCAGAAATAAGATTATTATATCCAAAAGAAGCACCCCGTTCACAAACCATGACTTGCTCATTGCCAACAGCACGGGCCTTTTCAACAACATGCTTCATTTCCCAGGGCGATAAAAATTGTCCTTTTTTAATATTCACGGGTAAGCCCAGGCGGGCAACACGCTGAATAAAACTGGTCTGGCGACACAAAAAAGCCGGCGTTTGTAAAAAATCAACGACAAGAGAGACCTGCTCAAGTGGCGTATCCTCATGCACATCTGTTAATACAGGAACCTGAATTTGTTTTTTGACTAGCTGTAAAATACGCAAACCTTCTTCAATTCCACAACCGCGAAAACTTTTTACTGAAGTACGATTAGCCTTATCAAAAGAGGATTTATACACAAAGGGAATATCGAGCGCTGTCGTTATTTCTTTTAATTCTCCTGCCGTATCAAGCGCCAATTGCTCGCTTTCGATCACGCAAGGACCGGCAATTAAAAAGAAAGGCTGATCTAAGCCGATTTTAATTTGATGCTTTGATAGAGATAACATGGGGTTGCTCCTGATATGAGAGAGCGGCTTGGATAAAGGCCTTAAACAAGGGATGGCCATCACGAGGAGTGGAAGTGAATTCCGGATGAAATTGACAGCCCACATACCAAGGATGCTCAGCTAACTCAATCATCTCAACTAAATGATCATGCGCAGATAAAGCAGAAACCTTTAATTCACCTTTTTCTAGGGCGGGTAATAAATAATTATTAACCTCATAACGATGACGATGACGCTCAAGAATCACTTCCTTACCATAAATACGACTCGCCAGTGAATTCGCTAGCAAACGACAGGGCTGACCACCTAAACGCATGGTACCGCCCTTATCAGCTTCCTGATCACGGGCCTCTTTTTTCCCTTCTGCACTAGTCCACTCAGAAACCATAGCAATAATTGGATAAGGGGTGGCCGGATCAAATTCAGTACTATTGGCATGAGTCATGCCGCCCCGATGACGAGCATATTCAATCACTGCAATCTGCATGCCAAGACAAATTCCCAAATAAGGAATTTTCTGTTCGCGCGCATATTGAGCTGTCTGAATTTTTCCTTCAATGCCTCGCTTACCAAAGCCTCCAGGAATAATAATCCCCGATAAACCTTTTAACAGGCCCGTCCCCTGGCGTTCCACTTCTTCTGCATCGATATACTCAATTCGAATACGCGTGCGTGTTTGTATGCCGGCATGAACCAAGGCTTCTGATAGTGATTTATAAGAATCGGTCAAGCCCACATATTTTCCTACCATGCCAATGGTCACTTCCGCTTGCGGATGACGATAGGCATCGACGACTTGTTCCCATTCTCTTAACTTAGCCGGAGGAGCTGTAATTCCCAACATTTCAACAACAATGGCATCTAGTTTTAGTTGATGCAATTCAAGGGGAATTTGATAGATAAAATCCACGTCTAGTAAAGGAATAACAGCCCGCTCTTCCACATTCGTAAAAAGAGCGATTTTTGAACGCGCACCTTCTGGCAAGGGACGATCGCAACGACAAAGCAAAATATCAGGCTGAATACCAATCGAACGTAATTCTTTAACGGAGTGCTGTGTCGGTTTGGTTTTAATTTCACCGGCTGTCGCAATAAAGGGAATTAAGGTCAGATGAATAAAAAGGGCATTCGAGCGGCCAACCTCAATACGCATTTGACGAATAGCTTCTAGAAAAGGCAGTGACTCTATATCACCAACCGTTCCACCAATCTCAACGAGAGCCACATCAGCACCATCTGCAGCCGCCACAATACAGCGTTTGATTTCATCTGTAATATGAGGGATCACTTGGACTGTACCGCCTAAATAATCACCACGGCGTTCTTTATGAATCACATTGGCATAGACCCGACCGCTGGTAAAGTTATTTGATTTGCTGGTTTTAACGCGAACAAAACGTTCATAATGTCCTAGGTCTAGATCCGTCTCTCCACCATCTTCGGTCACAAAGACTTCTCCATGTTGCAGCGGATTCATGGTGCCAGGATCGACATTCATATAGGGATCTAGTTTTAAGAGCGAGACCTTCAAGCCCCGGGCTTCCAGAATGGCTCCCAGAGAAGCTGCTGCTACTCCCTTTCCGAGGGAAGAAACCACTCCACCTGTAATAAAGACATATTTAGGCATAAACATATTCTAGATGCTTTTTATCATGCAAGAACTGTAGCAAAATAGCCAGACAAGCGCAAATTTCCGTGAAGCGTCCTTCCCAGAGCCTCTAGCCTAGCGCTTCGCAGAGATCCATCACCCAGCCTAGCTCCTCAGGCTTTGCTTGAAAGGGCGCTGATACAAAATAACCGGGAATAGCAACTAAGCTCGTTTTAAAATAAAGCAAAGGCAAACGATCTCGCTTCCACGAGGGTATAGCTTGCTCTTGGAAAAACTTTTTTAGCGGATGATGTTGACCATTCTGTAAGCGATAAACTTCCCCTCCCTGACGAAAACGCACTTCCACTTGCTGAATCTCTTGCTGTAAACCTTTTCCTTTTTGGGCGCTTGCCTTCAAATTTCCAATTCCGGGAATAGCGAGCGCTTGCTTGAGGTTCCAAGAGTATACTAGGCTCGTATCATGGGGTTGAAGAGGCGAGATCAGATAAAGCTGATTTTGATAGCGTCGCAATTCAACCTGTCCGGAGACAAGAAAAGGCCGACTATCTTCTCTGGCCTGCAAAACAGCTTGTTGGAGCTCGGCTAATTGGACTGCACTTGGCATCAACACTCCCTGCACCTCAAGCCAGCGACGCAAAACTAAACGCTGCCTGGCAGACGACAGTTTAAGTAAAGGTTTAATTGCAAGGATGGAGGGTGAAGCTCCTCTTATTTGTTCTAAATCCTGGTCTGCAAAATAAGCTAATAAATCTTGTGTCTCAGCACAATGTCCCGCAGCACGAGCTAAGGTTTTAGTGGCCATCGGCCAATGCTTTTTGATCAGGGGAAGAATTTCATGGCGTAGCAAATTACGGGGATAATGAAGATCTTGATTGAGCTCATCTTCTACCCATACGAGTTGCTCTGCTTTTGCATAGACTGCTAGTTCAGCACCTGTTGTTTCTAAAAAAGGACGAAGGAGTAAACCTTGGCCAAAGGCTTTTACCGAAGGCATGGCACTCAGGCCTTTTAGACCAGCTCCTCGCAGTAATTGGAGTAAAAGCGTTTCAGCTTGATCATCCTGATGATGCGCAGTTAATAAAATATCCTGAGGCCCGAGGATCTTCCTTAAAGCCTCATAACGCTTCTGTCTTGCATAGGCTTCTAAACTGAGACCCTGCGGTGATCGAGCATCAACGCGGAGACAAGTCAATTCCACCTGCACTTTTTCACAGCTAGCCAAACAATGCGCCAACCAGCGATCAGCATGTTGACTTAAGCCGTGATGGACATGGACAGCTCGAAAAGAAAAAGGCTGCAATTCACGTAGTCTTACACAAAGTTGTAATAAAACTTGCGAGTCTAGGCCGCCACTATAGGCAAGCCAATAATTCCTTTCAAAACCATAATCCTGAATAAGAGCCTGTAGTTTGGTGAGCATAGCTTAAATTGTTTTCAATACCTCAAATATTTTTTTCGGCACCTCGATTTGGCGTAAGGCATAAGCTGCTTTTGCCATTGCTAAACGTTTCAGAGGCAAGTCCTGCAAATCTTTTAAAACAGTTAATAAGCCTTCTTCATTTAAATCACGTTCTTGGATCAAAATAGCAGCCCCCTGCTCCGCAAGATAATTGGCATTCGCTGTTTGATGATCATCTACCGCATAAGGATAGGGAATTAAAATAGCGCCTAAACCAACCGCACACAACTCTGCCACGGTTAAAGCTCCTGCACGACAGACAACCACATCTGCCCAGGCGTAGGCCTCATGCATATCTGTAATAAAAGGCACGACCTTGGCTTCTATTGCTGCCTCACGATAGGCTGCTACTGTTTCTTCATAACGTTTACCCGCCTGATGATAAATTTCAGGCCGCTTTGAAACAGACCATTGCGCTAGTATGCGCGGCATCATTTGATTAAAAACTTGCGCGCCTAAACTACCGCCAAAAATCAAAAGCCGCAGCGTATTCCCTCTGCCTGAAAAACGATTCACCGGTAGGGGTAAATGGGTGAACTCATCACGCACGGGATTACCAATGACTGTTGCTCTCGTCTTGGCAGGAAAAACATCGGGAAAAGCAGTCAAGACCTTCTTTGAAAAATGCTTTAACCATTGATTGGTTAATCCGGCTTTGGCATTTTGTTCATGAATAACCAAGGGATAGCGCAAAAGCCAACTCGCGATGCCGCCAGGTCCACTGACAAAACCACCCATTCCCAGCACGAGATTAGGTTTGACCTGAAGGAGAATGCGAAGGGATTGCAGGAGAGCTTGTAGCACTCGAAAAGGTGCAAGCAATCTAGTCTTTATATTTTTACCACGCACCCCACCAATTGATACAAAATGCAGTGGAAGTTTTGCTTCTGGCACCAAACGTGCTTCTAAACCCTGTTGCGTTCCTAACCAGTGAACCTCAATTCCCTTTTGACGCAAATAAGCTGCCAAAGCTAAACCCGGGAATACATGACCGCCAGTCCCGCCTGCCATAATTAAAACGCGCTTTAGGCCAGCCATTTGCTTACTCCCATTTCAATTAAGCGATTTTCATAATCAATACGCAAAACTAAAGCAATCATGAGACAATGAATAAGCAAACTGCTCCCGCCATAACTCATAAAGGGAAGGGTTAGACCTTTGGTAGGCAAAATACCGGAGTTCACTCCAATACTAACCATAAACTGAACAGCTACCCACAGGGCAAAGCCATAGGCTAAAAATCCAGCAAAATGCTGATTCAATTTTTGAGCTCGTCGTCCAATTGAAAAAATACGAATCACTAACAAGGTAAACAACAAGATGATACACATCGTGCCCAGTAAGCCTAATTCCTCTGCAATCACAGCAAAAAGAAAATCCGTGTGCGCCTCAGGAAGATAAAATAATTTTTGAACACTCTTGCCCAAGCCGACACCCAGCCACCCTCCTTGACCAAAAGCAATTAAGGATTGAGTTAATTGATAACCACTATCAAAGGGATGCTCCCAGGGATTCAGAAAAGAAGTCAGACGAACCAGTCGATAAGGTGCAGACATTGCTAAAACAGATAAGCCTATTACCGCAACGCCAAATAAAAGCACAAAATGTCGAAGACGCATGCCCGCCAAAAACATTAAACCCAAGGTTGTTACTGTAATGACAACAAGCGCACCAAAGTCAGGCTCTCGTAGCAAGAGTAGGGAGACGATTGCCAAAATACCTAAAGGTTTGAGAAAGCCCGGCAACTTGGTTTTAATTTCATGGTGATGCCGCCATAAATAACCAGACATGTAAATAATAATGGCGAGTTTAGCGAACTCAGATACTTGAAAACCCAGACCGCCTACTCCAATCCAACGCATACTGCCATTCACTGAGCGTCCTATGCCGGGAATAATGACTACTGTGAGCGCTAACAAAGCAGAAATCAGTAAAAACCAACTCCACCTCTCCCAGGTTTCTATCTCAAATTGAATGACTAAGGCACCTAGCAAGCACCCGCCAAATAAATAAATACTTTGGCGAAGAAAATAATAAAAAGGTTGATGTAATTCTTGTCCTGAAACATTAATGGAAGCAGAAGTCACCATGAGCAGTCCCATTAATAGCAGCGCTAGAACATATAAGATCAACAGATAATCATAAGGAGCCGAGGGCTTGATCATCTGCCGTCGCATTATGAGAGGTCCTGCACTAACTGCATAAATACTTCTCCGCGATGTTCATAATTACGAAACATATCATAACTGGCACAGGCGGGTGATAATAAAACACAATCGCCGGGATGTGCTTTTTGATCTGCCCGCAAAACAGCTTCTTGCAAATCTTTCGCGAATAAGACTTCGCTCGCTCCAGCAATGGTCTCAGCTAAAATAGGAGCCGCCTCACCAAGCACCATAACCGTTCTCACATATTTGCCAATCGCAGGAACCAAGGGCGAAAAATCGGCACTTTTGCCCACGCCACCAGCAATGAGAATTAATTTACCTTCAATTTCACTCCCTAAGCCTTCCATTGCCGCCAAGGTCGCACCGACGTTTGTTCCCTTTGAATCATTATACCAATAAACGCCTTTCAGCTCGCGTATAAGTTGGCAACGATGTATCAAACCCTTAAATTCTCGTAAAACCTGAAGCATGGCCTGCATCGGCAGACCAAAGCCATGGCCTATAGCCAAAGCAGCCAAGGCATTTGCCTGATAATGACGTCCCCGTATAGGCAAAGCACTAACAGGCATTAAGATTTCATTTTCAAAGGCTAAATAGTTTTCATTATTCTTTTTAATCAAGCCAAATTCATTTTGAACTGGCTCATTTAAAGTGAAATAAAAACGTCGTAGGCTATAGTGATCACCACATTCGGTATTGAGATCATCGCGGTTACACACAGCGATTTGGCAATCTTGATAAATACGCTGTTTTGCTGCTCGATAGGCTTGAAAATCAGCATAACGATCCATATGATCCGGCGTGACATTCAATACGGTCGCCACCTGCGGTTTGAGGGTATAAGTCGTTTCCAATTGAAAACTGGATAATTCCAAAACATAGGCCTCTGGCAAAACAGGAGGAGAAACTAATAAATCCAAAACGGGTATACCCAAGTTTCCACCTACTTTTACGGCCAAGCCCGCAGCTTCCATCATCAGGCCAGTGACAGTTGTAACCGTGCTCTTAGCATTGGAACCGGTAATAGCAATGATGGGTGCTTTAGCCGCACGTGCAAATAATTCAATATCGCCAATTACCGGCACGCCCTTCATTCTTTGTTTAGCGATAGCCGGTTCTTGTAAAGAAACACCCGGGCTACAGACAATAACTTCTGCCTCCTCTAAGAGAGCTTCATTTAAGCCGCCTAAGGAGAGCAGCACCTCAGGGTAGCTTGCCTTGATTGCAGCTAAGCCAGGCGGTTCCAAGCGGCTGT
>CAYXNR010000003.1:29117-68588 GCA_964466595.1 uncultured Coxiellaceae bacterium
GGTATATTTTGTGCCTGCAAATAACGTAAACAAGATAAACCAGTTGCACCGAGGCCAACAATAACATGAAGATTTTTTTGCATGTTTATTCCTTTTATCTTAATTTCAAGGTTGCCAAACCACAGAGAACCAATACAAAAGTAATGATCCAAAAACGTACGATGACACGAGGTTCCGGCCAACCCTTTAACTCAAAATGATGGTGAATCGGTGCCATTCGAAAAACGCGTTTTCCGGTCAGCTTAAAAGAGCCAACCTGAAGAATAACGGAAACAGTTTCCAAAACAAAAATGCCGCTCATCACAAAAAAGACTATTTCCTGGCGTACAATCACCGCCATCACCCCCAAAGCGGCTCCCAAGGCTAGCGCTCCTACATCACCCATAAAAACCTGCGCAGGATAGGTATTAAACCAGAGAAAGCCGAGACCGGCGCCCACCAGAGCGCCACAAAAAACAACCAGCTCGCCACAACCAGGAATATAGGGAACAACCAGATAGCTAGCAAAATGACTATTACCGGCCACATAGGCAAAAACACCTAAAGCGCCGGCAATCATCACGGTTGGCATAATAGCAAGACCATCGAGACCATCCGTTAAATTAACCGCATTACTGGAACCAACAATGACGAGATAAGCCAAAATAATAAAAAAGGGCCCAAGTGGTACCAACACGTTTTTAAAGAAAGGTAAAATAAATTGCGTTTGACTGGGCAGGCTAGCAGAGAAATAGAGATAAAACGCAATCAGCAAACCCAAGAGTGATTGGCACAGTATTTTTTCTTTAGCCGATAAGCCCTTGCTCCGTTTTAAAATCAACTTACGATAATCATCCTGCAAGCCGATCGCACCGAAACCGAGGGTACTCAGCAAAATCACCCAAACGTATTGATTAGATAAATCTGCCCACAATAAGGTACTCAAGGTAATCGCAACTAAAACCAAGGCGCCGCCCATCGTCGGCGTACCTGTTTTATTCAAATGACTTTGTGGCCCATCGCTTCTCACCATCTGGCCGATATGATGTTGAGTAAGCCGTTTAATCACCACAGGACCGACAAAAAGAGCCAGAAAGAGTGAAGTCAGCGTGCCTAAAATGGCACGCAAAGTAAGATATTGAAACACATGAAAGACATGATAATACTGGGCTAGCCAGCCACTTAACCATAATAACATTGCTTGGATCCTCTCATAAAATATGCCAACTTACCGTGCTAAAATTTCTCCGACCCGCTGTACATCACTAAAAGGTAGCTTCTCATCGCCAATTTGTTGATAGGTTTCCGCTCCCTTTCCTGCAATCAGTACATAGTCGCCTACTTCGGCGCATTGTATAATGTCTTGAATGGCTTTTGAACGGTTAGCCTGAATCAGCGCGCGTTGCGGATTTTTCAAGCCCCTCAAAATATCTGCGATAATGGTCTCGGGCTTCTCATGCCGAGGATTATCACTAGTCAGCATCACCACATCAGCATGCTGTTCTGCAACCGCCCCCATCAAGGGCCGTTTTCCCTGATCACGATCCCCTCCGCAGCCGATCAGGCAATATAATTTACCTTGGCAATGCCTGCGTAAAGCTTGCAAGGCTTTCTCTAAAGAATCGGGGGTGTGGGAATAATCAATAACGACCCAGGGTTTCCTACCCCCGCCGACAATCTGCATACGGCCGGCGACTGGCTTCAATTGAGCGAGGCTAGCAAGCGCCTCCGCCAAGGGAATACCCAGGGAACAGAGCGTAGCGAGAACAGCGAGAACATTGCTCAAGTTAAACTCACCCACAAGAGGAACAAAAAGCTCTCCTTCTCCCCAGGGAGTAAAAACCCTTGCCCGAATACCTGACAAATCAAAGCTTGTCTCTTTTGCGTATATAGAGGGTACTGCTTTCACAGGACTGTTAACACTATAAGCCAGTACTTTTTCTCGCGACCTCATGGCTATCAGTTCTCGTCCCATCTTGTCATCGGCATTCAACACTGCCTGTCGCAGCGGATAGGCTGTAAAAAACCGTTTTTTGGTAGCACCATAGGCGGCCATCGTCTGATGATAATCCAAATGATCTTGAGTGAGATTAGTAAAAATGCCAACCTCAAAAGTCAGTCCCGCGATACGGTTTTGATCAAGGCTATGGGAAGAAACTTCCATAGCGACATAACGGGCTTGTGCAGCCACCAGCTCAGAAAGAATATGTTGCACGGTTACGGTATCAGGTGTGGTCAGCAGTGTTTCTTTTAAAGCACCAGGCAAACCATTTCCTAAGGTGCCAATAATACCGCAGGGTCGCTGCAAGGCTTGTAAAGCTTGCGCTATAAAATGAGAACAGGAGGTTTTACCATTGGTTCCTGTTATACCAATGAGGCCTAAGTTTTTCCCTGGATTGTGAAAAAATTGAGCGGCCAGGGAGAAAAGATGCGTGGAGAGCTGTGGCAAATGAATCAGGGGAAGCTCGTTTCGCCATTCCAAAGATGGCTGCGCCTCGTCTGTTTCAGCAAGAATAGCTCTCGCTCCTCTCGAAATGGCCTCTGCTATATAAACACGACCGTCAAAGGTTCTACCTCGACAGGCTAAAAATAAAAATCCTGGCTGAACCAAGCGACTGTTTTGGGCAAGTCCTAAAATTTCACAATCAAAAGAAGGGCTTAGAAAAAATAGGGGAGCTAATAAGGTAGATAAGCGCATTAATTAAACCCTGCTAAACAGGGCTATCATAGCGTTTTTTTCATTCAAAGCCTAGCTGATTTCTGAAGTTTAACTCTCTTTACTCTGCACTGCATCCGGTTTGATATTCAAAATCCGTAAAGCGCCCTTCATCACCTTAGCAAAGACCGGGCCTGATACCGGACCGCCATAATAATGTTTTCCTTGGGGATCACGTATAATCACAGCGACCACTAAAAGAGGATGAGTCACAGGGGCTATCCCCACAAAAGATGAGAGGTGGTGTTCCGCTTGATACCCTGTTGGCCCCAAGAGCCTGACAGTCCCTGTTTTTCCCGCAATCCGATAGGCGGGAATGCGTGCAGAGCTACCCGTCCCTCCTTTGGCAACTACCGATTCTAAAATTTTAAGCATCTTCCGGGTGATGGCTGGCTTCATCACCTGCTCTCCTGGAGGTGACTGTTCTCGACGCAATAAGGTCAGGGGTAGTTTGATCCCCTCGTTTGCCAAAACCGCATAGGCTCGCGTTAATTGCAAGGGCGTAACAGAAAGCCCATAGCCCCAAGATAGGGTTGCTAGCATAAAAGGACTCCACACCGGGCGTTGCGTTAGAACACCGGTCTGCTCTCCCGGAAATTCAATATTAGTTGATTCCCCAAAGCCAAGCTGGTGCAATAAATTCCATAATTGCTGAGGCGGTAAACTCAGAATCATCTTGGTTGTCCCCACATCGCTTGACAATTGCAGCACCTGAGTCAAGGTGAGCACCCCATTATTTTTATTATCATGAACTACATTATGTCCCACCCGGATCCAACCGGGAAAAGTATCAATTCGAGTCTCTGGCGTATATTTTCCACTGTCCAGGGCACAAGCCGCGCTAAAGGACTTAATAGTTGATCCCGGTTCAAAAACATCGGTAACCGCTTGATTGCGATAAATAGCACCCTTCAATATTCTTTTTTGATTCGGATTAAAGGAAGGATAATTAGCCATCGCCAGAACCTCTCCGGTTTGGGAATTTAAAACAATTGCCGTTCCTGATTGGGCTAGATTTTCCTGTACACTCTTTTTTAATTCTCGATAAGTAAGATATTGAATACGGCGATCAATGCTGAGCACAATTGGCTGACCCGGCTTTTGATCCTGAAGTAATTTAACATCAGAAATAACATGTCCCAAACGATCACGCAGAACTACTTTTTTACCTGGAATACCTTGCAGCCAATCATTATAGGCCAGCTCAAGACCTTCTTGCCCCCGGTCATCCACATTCGTAATCCCGAGAAGCTGAGCCATGACCTCGCCTTCGGGATAAAAGCGTTTATATTCACGTTGCAGGTACAAGCCAGGAATATGTTGTTTTTTTAACTTTTCAGCTAAATTAGGATCTATACCGCGTTTTAAATACAAAAATTCCCGCTTCTTATTTTTTTCCTGTTGTACGAGAGTCTGAATTTTTGCTCGAGAGAGCGAAAAGTCTCGAGCTAATAAACGCCATTGCTTCGCTTGTGGGAAAAATTCTTGGGGATTCACCCAAATAGAATAAACCTCGGCACTAACCGCCACAGGATAGCCCTGTCGATCTAAGATCATTCCTCGAAAGGCTGGGATATCGACTATACGTAGGGTACGCGCATTTCCCTCTAGACGTAAAAAGGATTGTTTAATCAAGGTGAGATAAGCTACACGGCAAACA
This sequence comes from uncultured Coxiellaceae bacterium, assembly GCA_964466595.1. GTDB lineage: Bacteria > Pseudomonadota > Gammaproteobacteria > DSM-16500 > DSM-16500 > JABDGC01. The sequence goes on from CAYXNR010000003.1 coordinate 33,473, forward strand.
AGAATAGAAATAAGAAAAACGAGAACGGAAATAACGAAATAAAATCGCCAGGGAATAAAAGCCACTGTCAATTTTTTGCTAATGCGAGGTCTCACTCATGAATCATCACCATTGTCGGATGCTCAGGCACGATCATATTAAAGGTTTTTTCGGCAACTCGTTCAACACGGGCTTGCATGCCCAAAGTACTGCGCTCCAGAAGCAATTGCCCTTGCTGGGCATACAGGCGACTATATTCATCACGGCTTTGATACAGACTAGCATGTAAATCACGGGCTGCATTAATCGTGTAGATAATACTAAAAGCGGACATAAATATCATACATAAAAAAACGGACAACACTAAGTGAGTCCGCGTAAAAAAGAAAGTCAGTGCGCCCTGTCGAGACAGGACCCCTTGATTTAATAATTTAGCTGCTGCATTCATAGTTGTTTCTCCGCAATTCGTAAGCTTGCACTTCGCGCTCTTGGATTAGCAGCCACTTCTTCTTCCGTGGGACGAATAGCGCGGCCAATTCGCTTAAGCTTTTGTTGAAAAATATGGTGTTTCACCGGGAGATCCGGAGGAAAATCATCCCCTCGTTCATGATACTGAATAAATTTTTTAACGATTCGGTCTTCTATTGAATGAAAACTGATTACTGCTAAGCGGCCGCCTACTGTCAAAATTTCCAGAGCTTGCTTCAAGCCTTGCTGTAATTCTTCTAGTTCTTGATTGATTACAAGACGAATAGCTAAAAAAGTTCGAGTGGCCGGATGTTTGTTGTGGGGCTTGACTGGTATAGCTTGTGTAACTAGCTCACGTAGTTGAATAGTCGTGACAATAGGCGCTTGGCTACGCGCTTCCACAATAGCGCGCGCAATACGTCTTGCGAAACGTTCTTCACCATACTCATCAAGAACACGGCTCAATTCCGCTTCGCTCACTTCAGCAAGCCAGCTAGCAGCACTGATCCCCTGATGAGGATTCATGCGCATGTCTAACTGACCTTCACGCATAAAGCTAAAACCGCGCTGCGCTTCATCGAGTTGCGGCGAAGAAACACCGAGATCAAATAAAATGCCATTGATTTTTCCCAGCAATTTTTCTCGGGTCACGATAGGAAGGAGTTCTGCAAAGGAAGAATGAAAAATAGAAACTCGCTGATCTTGAGCAAGACTTTGACGGGCATAAAAAATAGCTGCGGGATCCTTATCCAGAACAATTAATCGTCCCTTTTCATTCAGATAAGAAAGAATACGCGCCGCATGACCGCCACGGCCAAAAGTGGCATCAATATAAATTCCCTCTGCTTGGATTGCTAAGGAAGCAATCGCCTCTCGCAGAAGAACAGGTTGATGGGATTCACTTGCAGTATTCATACGACAAGCCACCATACCGTCAATCCTCTCATACTTAAAAACAGTTTCGACATTACAAGGACAATAATTTCACTACATCTGGCAATTCGTCATCGAGACGAATTTCTTCTTTTAACCACAGACTACGCCTCTCTTGCCAATCAGCCTCAGCCCATAGTTCTATTTTTTTGCCCTGCCCCACCAATACAGCCCGTTTATCTAAACCGGCATACTCCCTGAGTAAGGGAGGCATTAACATTCTTCCCTGCGCATCTAATTCAACTTCTGTCGCATGCCCAATCAGCAAACGCTGAATACGGCGAGCCTGCGCATTAAAACTGGGTAAAGCCGCAAGCTTATTTTCTATTTCTTCCCAAACCGCTAGAGGATAAAGTAATAAACAACGCTCTTCGGTATCAATTGTTAAAATACTGCCACTTTGTAAACGGGCGCGATAGCGCATCGGCATAACAATCCGGCCTTTGGCATCCATGTTTACTACATTCGCACCACGAAACATAAGCACCTCAGCCTCAAACCGAAATTCAAAGACAATAGACAGAGCGAATGGCAAAATTTATCTCAAACGGATCAACCTGTTAACCTGCCATTCAGCCTCCGCCCCTGTCTTGATCATTCGTGAGCAGCCATAACAGCTTGTAAGATTAAATATACCACAATTTCCCACAGTAAACCACTCTTTGCCACAAATAAGCGAAAATTCCCCACTCCTAGCTTGAGGTTTGGAGAAAACACTCGGCTTGCGAAGAAATAAGATCCTTCACTTCGTTCAGGATGACAAAAATAAATCAGATGATAAAAAACCAGATGTAATAAACCAAATGATAAAAAACCAGGTGGTAAAAAAATAGATGAAAAAATAAATCAGGTGAAAAATAAACCAGATGAAAAAAGAGGATAATATTTAAACTGAATGAAAAAGTAAATAAGATAAACGTCAGTCAATAAGCCGGGTTCTGTCGAGGACAGTCATTCATCTGGGCTGCCTGTTACCAAGCAGCTCTTGCGACCTACCCAAACTCAGCGCGGACCACGCTTTTGAGCTTTATTCGAGCTCAGAGTTCCTATTTGGTCTTGCTCCAGGTGGGGTTTGCCTTGCCGCAGAGGTTACCCTGTGCGCGGTGCGCTCTTACCGCACCTTTTCACCCTTACCCTACCGAAGTAAGGCGGTTTTTTTTTCTGTGACACTAGCCGTAGGCTTGCGCCTCCCAGAAGTTATCTGGCACCTTGCCCTATGGAGCCCGGACTTTCCTCCCTATCTCTTTAGAAATAGAGCGACTGCCTAGACTAACGTTATCTTATCTACGAAGAACAGCTTTTTTACGCGAACTGCAGTATTTTTTCAAGTGATTTTATCTTTCTTTCTTTTTTTCTATTGCCCATTTGTATAATTTATTTCTCTTTTCCTCCGTTAGCAGAGCAGCTAGTTTCACCGCTTGATTAAGAGTTAGTTCCTTTAAAAGAAGGTCAAGAACTTGTTTCGCGGATTTTTCCATGCTTTTTTCTTTTTTCGAAACTGCCCCTTCAAGCACGAGAACCAATTCGCCGCGTTGCTGATTGGAATCCCCCTCAAGCCAAGCTAATAATTCTCCCAGCGTTCCGCCATGAATTGTTTCGTAGAATTTAGTCATTTCACGAGCAATCACCGCCTTTCTTTCCTGTCCAAAAATGAGGTTCAAATCTTTTAAAACCGCCAGAATTCGATGAGGGGCCTCGTAAAAAACCAAGGTACGAGACTCTTCAAGCAGTTTTTCTAAATATTTCTGCCGGGCCTCTGTTTTTGTCGGTAAAAAGCCCTCAAAAACAAAACGATCTGTCGCTAAACCACTCACAGATAAAGCTGCAATAGCAGCACAGGGGCCGGGAAGGGGTACAAGGGTAACCCCAGCAGCCCGCGCTTCTTGAACCAAACGGTAGCCGGGATCGCTAATGAGGGGCGTTCCCGCATCGCTTATCAGGGCACAAGCGGAACCCTGTAATAAACGCTGTAAAATATCTTTTATTTGAAATCTTTCATTATGTTCATGGAGTGAAAGCACGGGGGTTGAAATACCATAATGCAGCAATAATACTTTGCAATGACGGGTATCTTCTGCGACAATAAAGTTAGCTTTTTTTAAAGTGTCAATCGCCCTGAAGGTTATATCTTGTAAATTTCCAATGGGGGTTGCGACAATGTATAAAACGCCAATAGACAGACTCACTAACCATCTCCAGTTAATTTATAACGCTATGAAAAAAATTACTTTAATCCTCTTGTTATCGCTCAGCCTAATAAGCTGTGATTCTATACAATCAGCCTCTTCCTCGTCCACCTATTACTCTCCTCCTGCACCTCTTACACCCTCGACTCTGGTGAATAATCCAAACACCTGGAGAGCAAGCTCGAGCACAACCTGGCATACTTTACAACATACGCCCCTGCCTACTTTACAAGAAGCAGCCGCTGCCAACCAAGATCCTCAGGCCAGAGCCTGGTTGAATCTCGCTATCATTAGTAAAAAATACAGCACCAATTCACAACAATTACTTAACGAATTGCAAACTTGGCGTAGCAACTATCCTTCGCATCCAGGCAATCAATTATTTCCTGCTGATAGTACCCTCAATCAATTAAGCACGCAGGTTCCGCCCAAACATATTGCCGTCCTCCTTCCTCTACAGGGCAGTATGTCTGCTTCCGGACAAACCGTTCGTAGTGGCTTTTTAAGCGCTTATTACGATAACATCGGCAAAAATCCTGAAAAACAAGTCGTCTCCTTTTATGACACGAATGGAACTGCTGATCTCGCTGTACTCTATCAAAAAGCGGTGGACGAAGGCGCAGATCTTGTCGTTGGGCCGCTCACGAAGACTGAGGTTGAAGCGCTGCATAACTTGAATCATTTTAATGTGCCTGTCCTCGCCCTAAACTATAGCACACCTTCTTTCTTCCATTCTTTGCCTGCCAACCTGTATGAATTTGGCTTATCTCCCGTTGAAGAAACCAAGCAAATGTCAAACAAAGCACGTCAAGCCGGACTGTCCCAAGCCTTGGTTATCGCCTCAGACAATGACTGGGGACATCGCGTAGTCGATGCTTTAAATTCTGAGTGGAAGGGAAATGGCGGCAACATCATGGATACGCTTTATTTCACTAAGCAGTCTAACCTCACTCAAGATATTGCCTCTTTGCTGCATATTAACACGAAGGAGGACCAAGCTTTAACCCGAGAAAATAACAGCAAAGCGATTCTCTCTGAACAGAGACGCCATGATTTTAACGTTATTTTTCTTTTTGCCCAACCGGAAACGGCCAGACAAATCGTGCCCTTATTACGCTTCTATTATGCCGGCAATGTGCCCATTTATTCCATTTCTACAATTTACTCGGGGCGTCCCAATCCGATCAAAGACAAAGACTTAAACGGCGTCACCTTCTGCGAACTACCTTGGATTATTCAAATGTCTCATACTTCGGGTAATCCAGGACAATACGATCGACTGTATGCAATTGGACGTGATGCCTACCTCCTCAGCCAAGCCTTACCTCGTTTAAACCTGATGCCGAACTTCCCCATTTATGGCGCTACAGGCGCGCTCGATATGGATCAGCAACGTATTCATCAACGACTGCCTTGGATTACCATTCATGGCGGTAGAATTTAAAGTTAAGCCGCAGGGCAACAAAACAGAAGCCGAAGTTTGTATTTTCTTGCAGAAACAAGGCCTTCAGCTCCTTCATCAAAACTATCGTTGTTCTTGCGGTGAAATTGATTTAATCATGCAAGATCTCGATGAAATCGTTTTTATCGAGGTTCGCCTGCGCCGTCACAGCGATCGAGGTACGGCGCTTGAAAGCGTCGATAAAACAAAACAGCGAAAAATTATTAAAACTGCTCTGCTTTTTTTACAGAAAAAACAGTGGCTCGATATCCTCAACTGTCGTTTTGATGTAGTCGGCATGAATAGCCTCAATCAAATCGAATGGATTAAAAACGCCTTTAGTTTTGATTTTATCTAAGACAAAATTCTCTCCCAGCAGGCAACTTCAAACCCTAGGATTAACGCAAAAAATCTAGCTATGTTAAAATCCCTACACTTTCCGCAAGAGGGCTTCCATGAACGTACTCTATGAACGAATTAAACAACAGTTTAGTGAAAGTATACAAACCAAAATTTTAGCAGCAGACGTACTCTTACCAACTCTCGTTTCTGCTGGAGAAAAGTTAACTGCCTGCCTATTAAATGGGCATAAAGTGATGAGCTGTGGCAATGGGCCCTCGGCCTGTGATGCCCTTCGCTTTGCTGGACAAATGTTAAACCGATTTAAGGGGGAAAGGCCGCCGCTCCCTGCCCTCGCTCTAACCTCTGATGCCTCAGCCATTACGGGAATAGCAAATGATTCTGCCTATCAAGACATTTTTGCTAAACAAATTCGTGGCCTCGGTCAAGCCGGCGATCTACTTTTAGCCATTTCCACGAGTGGCAATTCAGCCAGTATTCTGCATGCAGTGAAGGCAGCACATGATCGCAATGTAGAAGTCATCGCCCTCACAGGCGGCGATGGTGGAAAAATGAGCGAAATCTTACGTGAAACAGATGTTGAAATTCGTGTCCCAGCGAGCGATACTGCTCGAGCGCAGGAAACACATATTCTTATAATTCATTGCCTGTGCGATCTCATTGACTATCAACTATTTGGACACGGAGAAAACGAGTGATAAAAAAACTTCCTTTTCTACTTTTCCTTATTATGAGCTTGCTGCTGCAAAGTTGCTTTTTTGTGGCCGGCGCTGCAGCGGGTGCTGCTGCCGTTGCAATTGTTTATGATAAACGCACTGTAGACAGTATTCTGCAAGATCAACGTATTAGTCGAGAAGTTCAATACAAGATTTATTCTAATCCTGAATTAAGAAATAACACCCACATCAGCGTAACCAGCTTTGGCCAGGTCGTTTTACTGACCGGGGAAGCACCAACAGCCACGCTTCGCAAACAAGTTGAAGAAAGCGCCCGATCTATAAAAGGAATTATTCGAATCTACAATGCAATCACTATTCAAGGCCCAACCTCCACACTCACTCAAGCTAGCGATAGCTGGATCACAGCAAAAATAAAAACAGAAATACTGGCTACCCCCGGCCTCAAGTCTGCTTCAATCAAAGTGGTTACTGAAAATGGCAGTGTCTACCTCATGGGAACAGTTACACCCGCCCAAGAAGAAATGCTGATCAATATCGCTAGACACACGGCTGGCGTACAAAAAGTTATAAAAATCTTTCAATACGAAGAAAAAAAGGAAGAAAGAGAGGACTCATCCCCCCACACACAAAAGCAGCAAACCCAACAATTTACTGGCCTTGAAAGGAAAGAAGCAGAACAAGCCCTCATTAGTGGCTAGTTCTGAATTGACAAACCCGCCTTTTGCTCTTCTGCTTAGAGAGATTTAGCTGGAGCGCTCACTATAAATCACGTTTTTTCTTACTATAAACCGATACAGCACTTCAATTAGTTGGTCTTTCGAAATGGGTTTAGCAATAACCTCATTCATTCCCACTGCAAAACATCGATCTCTATCACGATCGAGGATATGGGCTGTCATAGCAATAATAGGAATATGATTTAAATCCGCTTGTTCACGAATTTTTTTGACGATATCAAAACCATTGCTATCAGGTAAGCCAATATCCATAAAAATTAAAGAAAATAAATTATTGCTAGTTAATAAATTGAGGGCCTGCGCACCGTTATTGGCTAAACCAACTCGACAACCTTGTTCTTCCAATAAAATTTTAGCGATTTTTTGATTAATTAAATTATCTTCAACAACTAGAATCTGTGGGGCCTCAGCAAAGGGTTTATATTTTTTCTTTTTTTCACGTTTTTTGATGGACAATTTCTGCGGATCTATTTTTAAAGCGAGGGTAAAGCCAAATTCAGAACCCTTACCCAGTTTGCTTTTTACTGTAATCAAACCACCCATTTTCTCAACGAGCTCTTTGGTAATCGCCAAACCCAAACCAATGCCTTCATGCTTACGGTTATAGGCCGAGTCAATTTGACTAAATTTTTCGAAAATAAAATCTAATTTATCTTCACTGATTCCAACGCCAGTATCTTGAACGATAATACAAATTAATACCCGGTCTTCTCTTTTTTTCAACCAAGAGACACGGACTTTAATGCTACCTTTAGTAGTGAATTTAATTGCATTACTGACCAAATTAAGCAGAATCTGCCGAATTCGCCTCGCATCACCCCATAAATGAAGTGGCATACCTCTTGCATAGCTCGCTTCGAGGCTGACTTCTTTTTCTTTGATTTGATAGGAAACACTTTGAATAATTTGCGAAACTAAAAGCTTCAAATGAAAAGGTTCTTCGGCTAGAGGAAGCTTTCCGGCTTCAAGACGAGCAAAATCCAAGACATCGTTAACCAAGGACAATAAATTATTTCCGGCATTGGTAATGGTATCAACATACTCTTCCAGTTCTTTTGGAATTCCCTTTAAACGTAAAATTTGAGCCATGCCGAGAATCGCATTGAGTGGTGTACGGAGTTCATGGCTCATGGTCGCTAAAAACTCTGATTTCGCCTGATTAGCAAGCTCGGCCTTTTGTTTAGCCTCATGCAGCTTCTGTTCATAAAGCACCTCTTCGGTAATATCCTCGGCAATACCTGCAAAACCAATAAAATGATCATGCTCATCATGAATTGGAAAGCTTGTATCTTTAATCCACACTCGCCTACCATCTGGCCGTACAATCTGGTAGCGACTATCATAATGTACAGTTGGTCCCAGCTCTTCCAAAAGCCGCAAACGTACATTCGCATCTTCGCTGCGACGATCCTCCTGTTTTAAGGTTTCAATCCAGGAATTAGGATTTTCATAAAGACTCTCGCAGCTTCGGCCCCAAATTTTTTCATAGGCCGGATTCACATACAGCTGCTTGTTGCATTTAGGATCCCGCACCCAAAAAACGGATTGTACTTTTTCAGCAAAATATTGAAAGAAGCGACTCGCTATTTCCAACTGAGAAAGATGTTGTTTTTCCTGAGTAATATCTTTCGCAATACCAGCATAACCAAAGCATTGTGAATCGAGATCAAAAAGAGGAAAACCGATTTCTTGAATCCAACGAAGCGTCTCGTCGGGGCGAACGATCCGATAACTCAATTGATAAGAATCCTGGAAACCGGGCTTTTGACAGATACGATCAATTTCCTTGATAACATATTCTTGATCAGCCGAAAAAACACTCCTCACCCAGGATTCTGGATTCTCATATAAGCTGCGACAACTGCGGCCAGAAATGCTCTCATAAGCTGGATTAATATAAAGCTGTGTTTTATAATCTGCGCTACGAATCCAAAAAATATCCAGACTGCGTTCAGCCAAATTAAAAAAATATTTTCCAAAGTTTTCTTTTATTTTCATTTAACAACCTTTGCGATTATAATCCGACAATTCTTTCAACAACAATTTTAACAAGTGATCTATGTTAACCAACACACAACGAAGTCCTTTAGCTGCCGCCCAAACAAGCATGTGGTACTATGAAAAGCTGTATCCGGGTACGCCTGCTTATCATTATACTATTGTCTTTGATCTTGAAAACCCGAAGGTGGATCAGCTCAGAACTGCTATTGAAGCCTTAGCTCTGCGCCACGAGGCGCTGCAGTGCAGGGTAGTAGAAATGAGAGGACAAGCTTATTTAGAACCGCTGTCCGCTGCCACCTCCACTTCCTCGAGCTGGCCGCTCCAGATTTTTGAGCTCAGAACGGAATCGCCGCCGCCAGTTGAAGACCTGATGGAAACCTTAGAAAGCATTCAGGCGGCCGCCTTTATCACAAAAGGCTTCCTCTTCGATCAAGAACCGCTATGGCGTTGCGCTCTTCTTGCCTTCTCTGAAAATAAATATCAATTTGTAATGGTCGCTCATCATATCATTGTTGATGTGACTTCTATGAATATTTTAATGAGAGATTTATCAGAAATCTATAATGCGCTTTTGGAAAATCGCCCTCCCTCCTTAACAGCACTCCCCTCTCTTTATCAGCTGAAGCTCGCTTCTTGTAATCATGAAGCAAAACTTGCTTTATGGAAAGAAAGACTGAGCGGTCTGACACCACTCGTTATTAAAACAGATTTTATGCCCCAAAGTGATTTTCGATATCATAGCGATCGTTTTAATTTTAAGATTAGTCGGGACCAGGTTCAAGCTCTCTCTGCTTTGGCTGAAGCCCAACAAGTCTCTCTTCATCGCCTTTTTTTAGCAAGTCTGTATATCTTATTGCATCGCTACACGGGATGCACGGATATTTGTATTGGAACGACCTCAGCAAACCGACGGAATTATTCAGAAAAGGTAGAGGAAGTCGTCTCTTCCTTTATAAACAGTATCCCTTTGCGTGTTTCTATTGAGGGCAAGCTTAGGTTTGATGAATTTTTAGAAAAACTTTCACTCATTTGTATTGAAGCCTATGAAAATCAACTTCCCTTTGAGGTGATAGCCAGCCAAGCCCTGGGGAAAAAAGAAAAGAAAAAAACGACAACCACTTCCCCCTTCGATATCATTTTCAACCTCAATCAAAAAAGAACGGCTCTTTCATTGAAGGACGCAAGAACGAGCTACCCTTCTGAATTAAACTTAGGTTATAGTAAATTTACCTATTTTGGCTTAAATCTCGACGAATTACCAGACGGTAGCTATAGAGGCTTCGTAGAATATAACCTCGCTTTATTCAAAGAAAGTACCATTATCCGAATGGTTGAGCACCTAAAAAATATCTGGACTGCCATCACGAATAATCCCCAAGAAAAAATTGCAGATATCTTTTTATTAACGCCTGAAGAAAGCTCGATCTTAGCAATAGCAAATCAAACTACAAAGGATCTCGATTTTGATGGTAATACCGTGACTGATATTTTTCATGCCATCGTTAAAGCTCGCGGGAAAGAAACAGCAGTAGTCTTTCACAGCTCTCTGGGTGAAACTGAGTCTATCAGCTATTCAAATTTGAATAAAAAAGCCGACACCCTAGCCTCTCTACTTCGTGCGAAGGGCGTTGGCCCAGAAAAAATAGTTGGACTTTCTCTTTCTCGCTCAATCAATCTGATAACAGCGCTTTGGGCAGTTTTTAAAGCCTCCGGCGTCGTACTGCCTCTTGAGACAGACTCCAGTGAATTACTCAAGCATAAACTTTTACAAAGTCAACCCAAAGTCCTGATCGTAGATCAACTCACCAAAGATTTAGAGGTGTTCACCACTTACGCTGAAAAAATCATCAATATTGATGACTGGTCTTTAATAAAAAGACAGTCCAATCAGCTTGGCATTCAAGTGCATCAACAAAAATTAAAATCAACTGATCTCGCCTATATTACTTTCACCTCTGGTTCCACTGGAGAACCTAAAGGCGTGATGAGCACTTATCAGGGTTTAAGCAATGCCGCTTTCGCTGTGGATGACCGAAAGCTTAAGCCAAATAGCAAGGTACTTTGCACAGCAAAACCGACCTTTGATTGTTTCTTTTTTGAAGTATTAGAGGCGCTCATGACTGGAGGGGAACTGCATCTTATTTTTGAAGAGGGACGTCTTTCACCCTCTGTTTTACAGAGCCTGATCAGTCAACATGGGTTGAATACGCTGACACTCTTACCGCAAGTCAGCAACTATTTAAACTTTGAGCTGCTTCCCAGTCTTAATGATATTGTTATTATGGGGGCTGTGCCCAATGAAGAAACAATTAAACGTTTGGGTATCCTTGTTGAGCAACGCAAAGCAAGTCAAGACCCTCTCACCATTCGTCTTGAATACGGCGTACAAGAAGCCTCTATTTTTTCTTCTGAACACGCCTATCAATTTGTTCTGCCGCATACCGTTATTGGTAAACCAATTCGCAATACGCGTCTTTTCATTCTCGACAAAGAGGGACGCTACGAATGCCCGCTAGGCGTGGTCGGTGAAATTTACATCGAGGGTCTTTCTCTCGCTCGGGGATATTTCAATAACCTACCCCTCACTCAAGAGAAATTTTTAATTAAACGCTATGAGCCAGCCCAACATCAATTTTTAGACTTTGATGAAAAAGAAGCGGAAGAGGCTTCTGCTCAACCTGCCCTAAAAAAACAGAAGCTCAGCACAAGCCAGGCCCAAAACTTTAAGGCAGACGCCTTCTCTTATCATGTACGCTTATATAAAACTGGTGATAGCGCTAGACGTTTGGAAGATGGTTCCCTTGAATTTATTGGGCGGATCGAAGGAAATAAACAAGTCAAAATTCATGGCGTCCGAATTGAACTCGACAGCTTGGAAAGGCTTTTACAAGGTCATCCAAATATAAAAGATTGTCTACTGAGCTTTGATTCAGAAAAAGAAACGCTGAAAGGCTATCTCATACTAAAAAATCCAGATGAGGTTCTGAGTAATTTACAATTAAATGCCTACCTCCGCCAATTTCCACTCCCTCTGACAGCAAGACTCAGTTCCGTTTTTATCGTTGATAAATTCCCTATCACCGCTAATGGAAAATTGGATGTTGCCGCTCTTGAAAGAAGCACTGCAGAAACCAGAACCCAGGAAGAAAAAAATGAACTTGGTCTTCGCTGCTTACCCGGCCTAGTCTCTGAAAATAGCTTGCAAAATCAATTAAAAAAGCTCTGGGAAGACATTCTCGATACTCGGGTTGAATCTATTCATGAAAGCTTTGCTGAATTAGGAGGCGATTCCCTCAGTTTAATCAGCTTAGAAACTCGTCTTAACGAACAGTTTACTCTTATTAATAAAATATCTGTCATTGACCTCAGCCCCGACATGACTATTCAAAGCTTATCAGAAAGAATAAAGCCCATTTTAATGTCAAATGTTCCACTATCTGGCAATCCTGCTACTACTTTTCGCTCTATGCCTTCCTCTGCGGCAGAAGCCTCCTCTGAATCCAAACAATTGCCCCGTGTCTCCACCTTTCATTGGTCCTCGACAAGCCTAAGAAAGTAAAATTTTATTAAAGCAGCATACTTATCAGGCTGGCCTGAATGCTGTATGATCAAGGTCTATTTTTAAAAGAAAATTGCTTATGTTGGCTTCCAAGATCCTACCGATCATTAATAATATACATTCTTGTTCTATCACGCCCTTAATGAAAACAGGCTTTGCTTATGTTTGCATTCCACCTCAATATGCAAGCATAGAAAATAATTTGCAGTCTTTACACCAATCAGGCTTGAATTTCTTTCGCAGCAAGCCGGAATATAAAAAACAATGGGCCTTTAACGAAAATACAATGGAAGGCTATGCCGATCGAGAAGAAGGCAGCAATCCTCAAGCTATCAAGCAATTTTTCTTTAGACCGCAACATCCGCTTGGTCCTTTCAAAAAAGAACTAGCAAGTATCACGGCTATCTATCAGGTTTTTCATGATGAAATTGCCTTACCCTTATTAGCAAGAATTTTTTCCGAGGCTCAGTTAGCAGAACATTATCCAGAGATCAGTCAAGCAACCTTTCCCTCCTTCTCCTTTGCCTACTATCCTGAAAGAAAAGAAAAAAACTCTCCTGATCCTCTCAAAGCGCATAAGGATTTTGATATGATCACTGTTCTATGGATCACCAAGCCCGGTCTCGAAATGTTTTTTGACCAGAGCTGGCATCAAGTGGATCCTAAACCAGGCTATCTTGCGGTAAATTTAGGAAACACCCTTGAGATTATGACAAATAAAAGAGCAAGCTCCGTTCTCCATCGAGTTAGCCTATTTTCAGGCGAACGCTTATCGCTTGGCATCTTTGTCGGTCCAGGTGGGCCGATTAAAGACTTTACTTCCAAGCAAGTGATTTATCCTTCTTATCACGCCTACCTTTCCACTCAATTTAAGGGCCTGTATGAAACGCCTGAATCGCAAAACTTTAGGCCCTAGCCATTGCATTCAGCTTAAAAAAAACATAGTATGTAACTCTTTTTAGAAGCATCTTATTGTTTAATGAAACTTTTAGAGCATTCTGTCCAATTTTTCTAATTGGCTTGCCTCTCGGCAGATAAAAAGTATCATTTTCGCAAAGCTTGCCTACATTCGGTTTTTATCTCGGGGGTGAATATTGACGAGGTAGCGATAAACGAGCTTCTAATAACATATCTAGAATGCCAGTTCATTTAATAAAAATAAGAGGAGCATTAATATATGTCTTTCCAAGAAATTACAAAAATATCCTCACGCGTACTTGTCTCAGCAGAGCAACTGCCTATCTTTCTGCTTCCGGATATCTCTGGCGACCTCATCAGCATTTTACCGCTAGCCTGGGAATTACAGAAAAGAGGCAATAAACGTCAGATTTATGTCTGGCACGATCCCGAGCCTTCTCCGGCCGGCCAATCCCTAGCTAGCTATGCTGAAAAAATTCGAGATGAAATCGCTGCCCTCCTTCCCATTGGCCCCTGTTTTGTAGGCGGGTTTTCCTTTGGCGGCAGCGTAGCGAGTGTCGTTGCTAAAAAACTAGCGGAAATAGGAAGAGAAGTAGCTCTCTTTATTGCCGATACTCCTTCTATTGAATGCTCACAATCCTTTCTTCAAGCAGGCAATCCTCTTGCAACCAAAGAGCTGATTTCTATTTTCCACTATGCGGCCGTGCTTGCCTATCAACATATGAATCAAGAGTTGCCTCCCTTGAATCTAGAACCCTTAGAAAATTTAAGCCAACAAGCCATTGAAGAACAAATTAGTTTTCTGAGACAGTTCTTTATCACAAGAGTAGAAGCTCATACAGATTTATACGCTGAGTTAAGCCAACGCCTAGCTGCGGTATCTCAAAATTTACTCAACCTCATTCAACATCGAATCAAGGCTGCACCTCTTCTTCTTTCGAGAATTAGTATTTTCCTATCTCAAGAAACTCAGGAAAAATATAGCTTTTATGGTCTTAATGTAAAAAAAAGCTGGACAAACTATTGTCCCGAAGGCGAAGTGACTGATTTAAATCCTTCAACCCATTTTTCTCTACTTCAAGATCCTTATCACCGTAGTATCGTCGCCGACAAAATGATAACCTTTTTTGGAACCTATCTCTCACCAGAGAACTCGCCCTTTAGAACCTATCTCTCGCCAGAGAACTCGCCAGAAAAATTAATGTCCACCATTCTTAAATCTTGGTTAAAAATGTACCCTCATCTCGATCTTCGCCGACTTTTATCAGAGTTTGAAAACGGCGAGCCTAGTCCTAGGCTTCATTCGCTAGCCACACCTAGCAAAGCTAGGCTAGAAACCTTCACTATTTTCACACCCCACTCCTCCGCAGAAGAAGCAACTCCGATGCTGCTAAGCTCACCTCGGGAACTTGGTGCCGAGCTACTCCCACCCCCAACCCGTAGAAGTCCAACTAATTTCTTAGCGCTTCAAGAGGTCTCTGAAGAAAAAATCTTACCCTTTGAAGCCCTTGCAGCTCATTCTGCCTTTAACAATAGCAGCCTGGTGTCTAGCGGCAAGCTGGCAGCTCGTTTAAATGAGGAAATGAGTGACGAAGTTACACCATCCCAAGCCAAAGCTCGTAGAAAAGAAAAAGATAAGGGAGGTCCTAATTTTTTTGCCTCAAAAAACTATGGAACAAGAAGACAAGAAAAAGAGCAAGGTGCCTGTCTACTCGGTTCTCTGCCCTTTCCTGTAAAGAAGACTACTTCATGTAAATACTAAAAGGAGCTAAATCTTCTATTTTAGATCTTCATTGAAGTTGCCGTGAACACTTACCATTTTTTGTACCCTCCTCTCCCCATCCCTCTCCTCCCGCAAAAAGCGCGGGAGGAGAGGGGGCTTGCTAAGCTAGGCCCGTGAACGCTTACTTTCTCTATTGCGCATAGCCATGTTTAACTCTATTGCGCATAGCCATGTTTAACGGCCCCACCGGAACTTGTCCAGCTTAGCCCCTTATTGACTAGCATTGGCGTTAAAACATAGGTATCGCTTGTTAAAATACCATTCTCAGTAAGAGGTGTTACTGTGATCACACCATTTTTAACAAGCAAGCTTTCTACATGACCTGTAGGAGTCATGATATTGGCCGGAATATTGTGTACGCCGCCATCACAGCCCGTCAGCGTTGATCTTTTCTGATAACACTCCTCTACACCTTTTTTATAAGGCAGGCTAGCATTCACAATTTCCATAAAATAAGCACGGCGTGTGTAATTAACATAAGAAGGAATAGCAATAGCTGCCAGAATACCCACAATAGCCAGGGTAATCATGAGTTCGAGTATGGTAAATCCTTGAAATAGCTTAGATCTACATTTCATTTTATAAGCTCCTGATCAAAAAAATTATTCCTCATCCTATCATCTTTTAGCTCAGCTGTCGCTTCTCGAGCGAGTCTTGCGTGATAAGCTTTTTTGTCACTAATTCTTGTAAACTTTGCTCTAAAGTAATCATTCCTCTCTCTTTACCAGTCTGCATCACGGTATACATCTGTGCTATCTTGTCTTCACGAATTAAATTCCGAATAGCCGGCGTTCCCCGCAGCACTTCAAAAGCCGGTACTCTGCCTCCTGTCGTTCTTTTTAATAAGGTTTGATAGATCACTGCGGTCAAGGATTCAGCTAGCATATTACGGATAAGCTGTTTTTCCCCCGCTGGAAAAACATCGATGATGCGGTTAATTGAACGCGAAGCAGAGCTGGTATGCAGGCTAGCCAAGACTACATGCCCGGTTTCTGCTGCCCGGAGCGCTAAACGAAGGGTTTCAAGCTCTCTCATTTCTCCCACGAGAATCACATCTGGGTCCTCACGCAAAGCGGCTTGTAAAGCACGAGCAAAATCATGGGTATCACGATGAACCTGACGTTGACTAATTAAACTTTTATGACTGGTGTGTTTGTATTCAATTGGATCTTCGATGGTAATAATATGATAGGGATAGTGGGCATTGAGATAATCAACCAAAGCAGCCAGGGTTGTACTTTTTCCTGAACCGGTGGGACCGGTTACCATAATCAAGCCTTTCGGCGGTTCTAAGAGCGTTTTAAAGAAGGGCGGCAGCTCTAAATCCTCTAGTGAGGGTGGTTTTCCTGCAAGAATCCGAAAAGCGGCTGCCAAGCCCTTTTCTTGATGAAAGGCATGGATCCTAAAAGTTGAATTCGAATCGAGGCTGAAGACAAAATCTAATTCTAAATCAGTTTCTAAGGCTTGGCCTTGTTTTTCATCCAACAGGCTATAAACAAGTTCCCGAACCACTTCGGCCGTCAACGATGAAAAACCTTCAAGACTTTGCAAATCACCATCAATACGAACAAGCGGCGGCAAACCCGGTGATAAATGCAAATCAGATGCTTTTTGTTCTACGCTTCGCTCGAGAAGCGGATACAGATCCATACTATTCTCTTTTAATCCCTCGTTTTTCCATCACTTCACGCAGCGTTTTTAAGGCTATCATTTGAATTTGACGAACTCTTTCGCGCGTTAAACCAACTGCCTTGCCAACCTCTTCAAGCGTTTGACGCTCATAATTACCTAAACCAAAACGACGGCAAAGCACTTCGCGTTGTTTTTCATTCAGCACCTGCAAACAACTTTCTAAACTTTCTGCTAAATGTTCATCTACTAAGCTATCTGCTGGATCAAGGACACTCTTGTCTGCTAAGGCTTCTACCAAAGACTTGCCGGTGTTCGATTCCGTGCTGACCTGCGCATCCAGAGAAATCATGCGTTCATTGAGCTCCATTATATCCGTCACATCTTCAAAGGGACGATTGAGTTTAGCAGCGATATCTTGAATACTGGGCTCTTTGTCTTGACTTTTCATGAGTTCACGGGCTGTGGTTAAATACATATTTAATTCACGCACAACATGAATAGGTAAGCGAATGGTGCGGGTTTGATTCATAATGGCGCGTTCAATCGTTTGGCGAATCCACCAGGTTGCATAGGTTGAAAAACGAAAACCGCGTTCAGGATCAAATTTTTCGACTGCTCGGAGTAAGCCTAAATTACCTTCTTCAATTAAATCGGAAAATTCCAGACCACGATTATAATAATGGCGGGCGATTTTAACCACCAAGCGGAGATTGCTTTCGATCATTTTCTTTCTTGCTTTGGGATCACCTTGCTGAACTAAACGTCCATATTGAACTTCTTCTTCTGCGGAAAGCAAGGGTGAAAAACCGATCTCGCTTAAATACATTTCGGTGGGATCGGCTCCGCTCCATTTTTCAGCTTTTTCTTCTTTTTCATTTTTAGCTCCGCCGCTTTCGCGAAGAAGGGGGTCTTGTTGCTTTATTTCAGCCGGTTTTTTTTCCGCACTCGGAAGCTCTTCTTCTTCATCCTCTCGCTCATCTGCCAATACGAGCTCACTTGCATCTTTCTCCGAGGCTTTATTTCTCTTCTTTCCATTCTTACTCATCTGTCATCCTTTTCAAGAATCTAAAAACTAATTTATATTTTAGCTTATTCTTGCACCTTGAGCGACTGGACCCAGGCTGATAATTGATCGAAAGCTTTGTAATGAGTTAAATCCAACTGCAAAGGGGTAATAGAAACAAAATCGGAATGCACAGCATAGAAATCGGTTCCCGGACCGGCATCTTCTTCTGGACCGGGTTGGCCAATCCAATAGATTTTGCGACCACGCGGATCAACAGCCTTGATGGTCGGTTCGGCCATGTGCCTTGTCCCGAGGCGAGTCACTTGGAAACCCCGCACTTCGGCTAAAGGTAAATCAGGAACATTCACGTTTAAAATGGTATCAAAAGGCAAAGGTTCTTGTTCAAGACGCAGCACCAGGGAAATCGCAATTTGAGCAGCGGTATCATAATGTTGGCATTTGGGGCCTTCCAAAGAAATAGCAATTGAGGGTAAGCCTAAAAATCGACCCTCCGTTGCCGCCGCCACGGTTCCAGAATAAAGCACATCATCACTTAAATTCGCACCTTCATTAATTCCTGAGACAACCATATCAGGCATTTCTTTTAAAAGCCCTGTGACCGCTAAGTGCACGCAATCAGTGGGCGTGCCATTCACGCTAGTAAACCCGTTTTCCATCGACATGGTTCGCAAAGAATGATCGAGGGTTAAAGAGTTACTTGCACCGCTGCGATTTCGATCGGGTGCAACTACTGTAATCTCTGCAATTGCACTCAGGGTTTTGGCTAAACAAAGTAGCCCAGGCGCATATACGCCATCGTCATTGCTAATTAAAATTCTCATTGCAAACTCGCCCTTTATCTCTTTTGGGAAAAAGCTAAAATTATTTTACAAGCTGATAAAATTTTTCACCCCTTTTAATCATCCCTAATTCCCCGCGGGCCCTGCCTTCTGTTACCTCAGGATCCTTTTTCAAGCGCTCTATCTGTTGGTAAAGCGCTTGATTCTTTTGTTTCAATTGTTCATTTTGCTGTATTTGTAAAATTAATTCCTTTTTTAGGCTCAGCATTTTTAAGATACCGTCTTCTTTAAACCATAGCACATACTGCAGATAAGCAAAAAAAAATGTCATAAAAATTAAAGATGCTTTAAAAAAAGGTAGCCGCATGATTTAAGCCCTATTTTTAGTCAGCCGTACAAAGAGCATAATGCGAAAAAACCGCCTTTCCATTATACCTTGCTTTGTCTCCCAATTTTTCTGCAATTCGTAATAATTGATTATACTTCGCTACCCGGTCTGTCCGACAGAGGGAACCCGTTTTAATTTGTCCCGCTTGGGTAGCGACAGCTAAATCGGCAATAGTCGTATCCTCGGTTTCGCCGGAACGATGCGAGATAATCGTGTTATATTTTGCTTGTTTCGCTAGCTCAATCGCAGCCAGGGTTTCCGTGAGGGAACCAATTTGATTCGGTTTAATTAAAATTGCATTAGCTACTTTTTGATTAATCCCTTGCTGCAGAAGTTCGGTATTGGTTACAAAAATATCATCGCCCACTAATTGGATTTTTTGACCCAGTTGCTTAGTCAGTAAAGACCAGCCGGCCCAATCACTTTCAGCCATGCCGTCTTCTATACTGATAATAGGATAGCGTTCTACCCATTTTATCAATTGAGCAAGCCATTCTGTTGAGGAAAAACGCTGCCCACCACTCTCATAATGAGAGTTTTTATAAAATTCAGAACTGGCAACATCAAGGCCTAAATAAATTTCCTTACCAGGCTGATAACCGGCTTGTTGAATAGCTTCTAAAATCAGTTCAAGGGCTTCTTCATGAGAAGAAAGAGAAGGCGCAAATCCGCCTTCATCACCTACGCCTGTATTGAGACCTTGCTTTTGTAACAAGCGTTTTAAGCTATGAAAAATTTCGACGCCATAGCGAAGCGCTTCTGCAAAAGTCGGGGCGCCGACGGGTAAAATTAAAAATTCCTGAATAGCGAGGCCATTATTTGCATGGGCGCCGCCATTGATAATATTCATCATCGGAACGGGCAGCAGCTCTGGATCAGTCGGTGAAAGATAGCGATAAAGTGGTAGTCCCTTCGATTTTGCCATCGCTTTAGCAAGAGCGAGCGAAAGCGCTAAGGTCGTATTTGCACCTAAATTTGCTTTATTGGGTGTACCATCCAGAGAAATTAATAATTGATCGAATTCTCTTTGTTGCTTGACTTCAAAACCGCATAAAGCTTTTTGTAAAGTCTGATTCACGAGGGAAACTGCAGTCAAGACACCCTTGCCGCCATAGCGTTTCTGGTTTCCATCACGTTTCTCTAGAGCCTCTCGCGAACCCCTTGAGGCTCCAGCAGGAACAGAAGCACGGCCTTCGCAACCATCTGTTAAGACCACATCTACCTCAAGCGTAGGATTACCTCTGGAATCTAAAATTTCTCGACCCCGGACAGCTTGAATACAAGGCATAAACTTTTTCCTTAAAATGATTTAAATTTCTAATACTTCTTTTACAAAAGGGATGGTAGGACGACGCTTGGAAGCAAGAGAAGCCTTATCCAGGGCTTCTAAGGCGGCAAATAAAGTGGTCATGTGTCGTGGGCAATGCGTCAAAATAAAGCGCGCCACTTCCTCTGATAACAACAAACCGCGAAGCTCCGCTCGACGAATCAGCACCTCTTGTTTTTCATCATCTGGAACCGGCTGCACCTGATAAACTACGCCGGCAGTTAAACGCGAAGCCAGATCAGGCAAAATTAAGCCCAAGGACTTCGGCGCTGTTTTGGCAGCCATAATCAGCCTGCCACCAGCATCCAATAAGCGATTATAAAAATATAAAAAAGCCTCTTCCCATAGGCTTTGACCCGCAATGACATGCACATCGTCGACACAAACAACAGCGAGCTTTTCAAGTCCCTCTAAGATTTCTGGGGAATAGGATAATAAACTGGCTAAAGGAAGATAAATGGAAGGCAAATTAAATTGCTTGGCTACATGACAACAAGCCTGCGATAAATGAGTGCGTCCGACACCACCCGCCCCATAAAAATAGATTGTTCTCTCTCCTTTTCCAGAGGCTGTTCGTTTAAGCTCCATTAAGAGCTCTGCATTTTGCCGCGAAAAATAATTCGCAAAGGTAGCCTCATCCCTCAGGCCGACACTTAAAGTAAGCTGCTTAATCAATCCTGTTTTCTCAGTCATGTCCGTAACATCTGCTTTTTGACTATCTCATCCAAAGATACGTTAATTCATTTTCCTTTTCCATCTGTAGCTTCAGATGCTGACCCACAGAAGCTTCTTGCATAAAGGCTTGTTGGGCCCCTTGCACCTCGAGGCGAAAGCTGACCTCATCACCCAACACATTCTCGACTTCCATTTGCCGAATCAGTGAAATATGCTTCATAAAGCGTAGTAAATTTTCAAAATCTTCCTGTTCGCTAATGCCTTTTACCACCAAGAGAAAAGAAGAAGAAATTTCTTCCGTCTGAACGCTCGCATAACGAGAGGCTAAGGTTGTGGCTAGCTTATTGCTTAAGGCCTCGATGAGCAAAGGCGCTGTATCACCACTGAGCTCCCAATCACCTTGCTCCTGTCCTACACTCAGTCGAAAATGCCCGATCAGCTTTTTATCTTGCCTCTCAATGCTTCCAATGAGTAAGCCATCACTGTTATAACGAGCACTCGCTTTTTGTAAGACAGTGAGTGAGCGAGAACGAAGATCAGTGATAGAAACCTCGTTTAATTCATTGAGGTCCATCATTGGCAACAAGAGCGGTATACCTCTTTGAAGCGCTTGCTTTTTTAAGAGCAGGCCATATTCATTGTTTGACTGATTATCAACTATTTCAGGCGGATGATCGGGAAGCTCAACTAAGAGCCAGACTAAAACGAGAGGACGATTTTTATCCCAAATTGGCTCTTTTGCCTGACGCAGCAATTTTCTCATGCTTTTAGGATCAAACTTGACCTTCAAAAAAAAGGGCGTAGCTTGAAGCCCAGAAGGGAGATAAGAAAATTCCTCCACGAGCTTCTGCGAAGACGGCATAGCAGCCTTGATCGCTGCATTTTGAAGAAGGTCTGCAGTGCCGCTGATCTTATTTAAGGTTTGAATAAAAGCTTGCTCGATGGCTTGATTTCTTTGCTGTTCATCTTGAGAGGAAACAGGCACCTCGGCCTCATAAATGGATTCCATTTTCATCGCAGAAGCCGCGTGAACCCACAGTGCTAAGACCATCACCCAGACGACATTTTTCATAAACTCCTCTGCCTCATTCTAGAAAGGATTATAATTGTTTTTCCAATATACCTTTGCAATATATTTGAACAGTTAAAGATCACTTCAATTTTACCACAAGTTGCGCTAAGACCTAGATTTTTATAAATTTATATATTATGATGAAATTAACCTAATAGGATGTGCTAAAGACTATGCTAATCAAATCTCAGCTGATTGCTGAACTTAGTAAGCAACTGTCTTATATCCCCGAAAAAGACATTATGTTGGGCGTTAACCAGGTTTTAAATTTAATGGGTGATACGCTTAGCAATGGAGATAGGATAGAAATTCGCGGTTTTGGCAGTTTTTCCTTGCATTATCGTCCACCACGCAGAGCACATAACCCTAAAACGGGTGAAAAACTCATGACTGAACCTAAGTATGCTGCTCATTTCAAACCCGGCAAAGAATTGCGCGATCAAATTAATGCCAATCGCCATCTCCCCTTGCAGGATGATGAAGATCTGGGTAATAGCGAGGATGAGGAAGAATAAGGCTAGACGGCTAGCCTTGCGAGCTTGGGCTTGTTAAGAAATGGGTAGAGTCACGCCTTTCTGATATTGATATTTTCCTCCACGATCTTTATATGAAGTTTCACAACTTTCATCTGATTCTAAGAAAAGCATCTGCGCCACGCCCTCATTAGCATAGATTTTTGCCGGCAAAGGCGTGGTATTAGAAAACTCTAGCGTTACATGCCCCTCCCACTCTGGTTCTAAGGGCGTCACATTCACAATAATGCCGCAACGCGCATAAGTCGATTTGCCTAAACAAATCACGAGCACCTGGCGCGGAATTCGAAAATATTCAACACTCCGCGCTAGAGCAAAGGAATTGGGGGGAATAATACAGATATCCGCTTGAAGATCCACAAAACTACTCGGGCAAAAGTTTTTAGGATCAACCACAGCTGAATTAATATTAGTGAAAATCTTAAATTCATTTGCGCAACGAACATCGTAGCCATAACTGGAGAGGCCATAGGAAATCACCTTGGTCTTTTGATTTTCTCTCACCTGTCCGGACTCAAAGGGCGTAATCATGCCTTGTTCAAGAGCCATGCGACGGATCCATTTATCCGATTTAATACTCATCCTTTCTACTCCTTAATTTTCATTCCACTTTAATAGGGGGAAATTTATGCGAATAATTTATAGCTTGTAGGGAGAGCCGTGCAGCCACCCGTCTTGCTAATTGACGATATTGACGGGCATAGACTCCTTCTGGCGCTTGAACCACGGGAGGCCGGCCACTGTCGGTTGCCTCTCCTAACTTTTTATCGAGGGGAAAGCTTGCTAAGACCTGAGTTTTAAATTCGAGTGCCAAGCGCTCTGCTCCTCCCTCGCCAAATAAGGCTTCTGTATGCCCGCATTGAGAGCAGAGATGAGCAGCCATATTTTCCACTATGCCGAGGATCGGAACCTTTAATTTTGTGAACATCGCGCAAGCACGCCGCACATCTTTCAAGGCCAATTCCTGTGGTGTGGTTACCATGAGGGACCCGCTCACTGGAATTTTTTGGGACAGCGTTAATTGAATATCGCCTGTTCCTGGCGGCAAATCGATTACCAAATAATCTAAGGCTTCCCATTGAGTATCATTTAATAATTGTTGTAAAGCCATACTAATCATGGGGCCCCGCCAAACAACTGCCTCCTTCTCATTCACCAATAAACCCAAAGACATGGCTTGAATGCCTAGCGTTTTGATAGGCATAATCATTTTTTTATCGCGGATTTCCGGTCGGGTTTGAATCCCCAACATGGTCGGCTGGCTGGGGCCATAGATATCGGCATCTAAAATACCGACTGAAGCTCCTTCTTGCGCTAAAGCCAAAGCCAGATTAACGGCTACGGTTGACTTACCTACCCCCCCCTTGCCAGAGGCCACTGCTATCAAATTTTTTATTTGGGGTAAGGCCCTGATGGCACTATACCCAACATGGGTGTCAATCCGTGAGGAAAGCGCTATTTCTATATTTTTGTCAGGGAAAAAAGAGCTTAAAAACGAACGTAAGTCGCTCAGCCACGTTTCGCGGATACTGCCGATCGGAAAACCCAGCACCACCTCAAGCTGAATTGAATCGGAGCGGAGTGTAATATTCTTAATAGCTTTAGCCGTCACCAAATCCTGCGCTAAATCAGGATCAACATAAGCACGCAGCCTGGTTTCAACCTCAGCAACTGTTATCGCTTGCTTCATGCGGCACGGTCAGCTCAGTTTGGTTAGAATGGAGGATCCGGAATTTATTCTGTATAGACCCTTTGTTTTGCAAGAAAATACACTAAAATGATACCTTTAACAACAGGGAAGCTTCCTTCTGCTTCAATTGAGCGAGTCTGATGATAGAAAACTTTAAACCACAAGGCTTTATTAATAAACACACCCTCTGTCAGGATCCACAGAGCGGCGATTTTATTTTTGGTTTTATAGAAAACAAGCTTCTTTTATTGAAAAATGGTGAACTGCCCGCTTGGAGAGATATTAAGCACTTGATTGATAGAGAAAAAATAGAACTCTATGAGTTTGGAACATTTAGGAGCCAAGCCTGTTTGCTTATTCTTCCCTTACCCGAAGCCCTGCACACTGCGGACCAATTTCATTTTCGCCCAGTGCGCTTTTGTCATGAAACGCTAGATGAAGCCTTTTTTCGGATTGCTGGTCTTGCACGTCAACTGCATCATTGGCGCTCAAGCCATTGCTATTGCGGGCGCTGCGGAACGAAGACTCTCGATCAACCCGATGAGCGAGCCAAGCTCTGCCCTAGCTGTCAGCTGCTGGCCTACCCCCAACTCTACCCCTGCATTATTGTGCTAGTAACGCGGGGATCGCAGCTATTATTAGCACGCTCACCTCATTTTCAACCCGGAATCTATAGCACACTTGCTGGCTTTATTGAACCCGGCGAATCAGCAGAAAATGCCGTGGGTCGCGAAATACAGGAGGAGGTCAAGCTCACCGTTAAAAATATTCGCTATAGCCTCTCTCAGCCCTGGCCCTTCCCTAATTCGCTGATGTTAGGCTTTTATGCAGAATATGATAGTGGTGAAATTATCATTGATCCGCTAGAACTAGAGGATGCGCAATGGTTTGAGTCAAACCGACTACCGCTTTTACCCTCTCCTTTCAGTATCTCTAGACTATTAATTGAAAAGCACTTAAAAGAAAAACAGTCTGCGCTGAAATGATGATTTATCTTTATCATTATGGTATAAATCCCTGTTGGTCAACATGAGAAACCCCTATAGGCTTATGAGAAAACCAGCCACTACCCTTACTTTGGTCATGCTCAATATTGCGGCCATTGGATCCCTGAATAATCTTCCTAGTTTAGCGCTCGTCGGACTGAGCTCTATTACTTATTATGTCATTGCCATGGCGCTATTTTTTGTGCCTTATTCCTTGATCGTTGCCGAGCTCGCTTCTGCTTATAAAAAAGAAAATGGCATCTATGTCTGGGTAAAAGAAGCTTTTGGCCCGGGCTGGGGCTTTACCGCAGCTTGGTTACAATGGATCGAAAATCTTTTTTGGTACCCTACCATTCTCTCCTTTGTTGCAGCCTCCCTCGGGCATTTATTGGATCCAACTCTCGCTAGCAGTAAAGTTTACAACCTCGTGACAACGCTTGGCATCTATTGGACCCTAACCGTCGCTAACTTTTATGGTATTCGGGCCTCGGCCTTGATCAGCCTGATTGGTTCTTCTCTTGGCATTTTGATTCCCGGCAGCGTACTCATCATCTGTGGGGTAATCTGGTATACCACTCATCAGCCCCTCGCTTTAACAATCAGCTGGGAGGCGCTTAAACCGGATTTACAACAATACCAAAACCTTGCCCTCATTGTTGGAATCGCTCAAACCTTGGCCGGCCTAGAAATATCTGCTGTCCATACGCCCTATGTCCATCGACCCCAACAAGCCTATCCCTTAGCAACCCTCACCTCTACCCTACTGGTACTCACTTCCTCCATTTTAGGCAGTCTGGCAATCGCCGCACTCGTTCCGACGCAAACCATTGACCTGAACAATGGAGTAGCTCAAACCTTTGCCAGCTTCTTGAATTATTTTCATATCCCCTATTTAGAAAGCATTCTGATCGTTCTCATGGCTATTGGTGGCATCACAGCCGCAAGCGCTTGGATTTCTGGACCCTCCGCTAGTTTGGCACAGGCGGCAGAAGATGATTGTCTTCCCCGCCTTTTCAAAAAAACCAACTCTGCGGGCGTATCCTTTCCTATCCTGATACTACAAGGCCTACTTGTCTCTGCCTTCTGTGGCCTCTTTATTGTGATGCCGACTGTAAGCAGTGCCTATTGGCTCTTAACGGTTATCGCTGGACAACTCTATTTAATGATGTACTTATTAATGTTTGCAACAGCCATTAAGCTCAGAGCTAAAAAATCAGCTTCCTATGTTTATAAGATGGGGGGAGTTAAAACCACCTGGTTTGTTTCTATTCTCGGCTCGGTGGGTTGCCTCAGTTTCATTCTTCTTGGCTTCCTGCCGCCGCCTTCTCTCGGTTTAGCTAATTATTCTGACTATTATCTCATTCAAACTATTTCTCTTGCAGTCATGGTTTTATTACCGCCTCTTATTTACTATTTCTCTCAGCCGAAGAGTCTCAAACTCAAAGCTCAGCCTAGCTTGAATTTAGAGCCGGCAACAGAACAGATCACTACGATGTGAGAGCTTTCAAGGATATGGAGCCATCTTATTGCGCTCAGCTCGTGTATACTCTAGTATTGCAAGCCTTTGAGAATAGTAATTAAAAACTTATGCGCAAAATTTTAGTAACGACTGCCCTGACTTATGCAAATGGCCCGATGCACCTCGGCCATCTCGTCGATAATATTCAGGCTGATATCTGGGTGCGTTTTCAAAACCTGCGCGGACATCATTGTCTTTTTATTTCAGGTTGCGATGCTCATGGCACACCTATTATGCTTCAAGCTGAAAAGATGAAGATCGCACCCGAAGCCTTGGTCGCCCAACTTCGCCAAGAACATCATCAGGATTTAAAAGATTTCTTCGTTCTGCTTGATAATTACTACACAACTCATTCGAGCGAAAATCAGGAACTAGCCAATCTTTTTTTCAAGCGCCACGAACAAAAAGCTAATATTGAAAAACGTCTGATTCAACAAGCCTACGATCCAATAAAAAATATGTTTTTACCGGATCGTTTTATCAAAGGCGAATGTCCGCGCTGCCAAGCCCGCGATCAATATGGAGATAACTGTGAGGTTTGCGGTGCAACTTATGCGCCAACCGATTTAAAAAATCCCTATTCTACCCTGTCAGGGGCGAAGCCCATCAAAAAAGAATCAGAGCATTATTTTTTTAAGTTACAAAACTACGAAAAGGATCTTCACACGTGGACAGCCGAAGGTCATCTTCAAGAGCAGGTCAAGCATAAACTGGATGAATGGTTTAAAGATGGCTTGCAAGCCTGGGACATCTCTCGTGATGCCCCTTATTTTGGTTTTCATATTCCGGGCGAAAAAGATAAATATTATTATTGCTGGCTAGATGCGCCTATCGGCTATATGGCGAGTTTCAAAAATCTTTGCGAGCAGCGAAAAGAACTTGATTTTGACAGCTATTGGGCGGAAAACAGCAGCGCAGAGCTTTATCATTTTATTGGTAAAGATATCATGTATTTTCATGCTCTCTTTTGGCCGGCCCTACTCAAGGGGGCAGAATTTCGTAGGCCCACAGCTATTTTTGCGCATGGTTTTCTAACCATTGACGGGCAAAAAATGTCAAAGTCTCGTGGCACTTTTATTAAGGCCAGAACCTATCTAAATCACTTCAATCCGGAATATCTACGCTATTATTTTGCTGCAAAATTATCGAACCGTATTGAAGATCTGGATCTTCAGTTGAATGACTTTAGAAACCGCGTCAATGCCGATTTAGTTGGTAAATTTGTCAATATTGCCAGCCGCACCGCAAGCTTTCTCACTCGTTTTTTTTCGGGCCAGCTGGCAACTAGCTTGAGTGAGCCCGCGCTCTATCAGAGCTTTGTCGATGCTGGGGAAGAAATTGCGGAACAATGGCAAAAATTAAATTATAGTCAGGCTATCCGTCAAATCATGGCTCTAGCTGATATTGCTAATCAATATATTGATGAAAAAAAACCGTGGATACTTTGCAAAGATCAAACGCGCTTACCTGAGGTTCAGGCAATTTGTACTGTGGGTCTTAATCTTTTTCGCCTTTTAACTATTTATTTAAAACCAGTGTTGCCGCACACAGCAAAACAAGTCGAAATTTTCTTAAATATCCCCCCTTTGTTTTGGAAAGATGCTCACTTACCGCTTCTCGCACATCATATTCAGGAGTATAAACCGCTTATGACCCGTATCGAAGAAAAACAAATTGCTGAACTGAAAGCCGCCGCAGAGACCGATCTTGACAACAATCAGACTACTACTCCTTCTTCTCTGACCTCCTCACCCTTTAAAGAGCTCATCTCCTTGGAGGATTTTTCTAAAGTTGATCTGCGTATTGCCAAGATCATTCAAGCAGAGTCTATTGAAGGCGCTGATAAATTACTGCGACTACAAGTTGATCTCGGTAATGAAAATCGGCAGGTTATCGCCGGCATTAAATCTGCTTATTCCCCTGAAGAAGTCCTCGGCCGTTTGGTTCTTGTCGTTGCGAATTTAGCTCCCCGAAAAATGCGTTTTGGTGTTTCAGAGGGCATGGTCTTGGTTGCTGGCAGCGGCACAGGTGAGCTTTGGCTGCTCAGTCCCGATTCGGGAGCCAAACCTGGCATGGTAGTCAAATGAAAGAAGCAAGGCTGCGTGAACTTGCTCTTATCCGCGAAACCGAATGCATTGGCTGCACCAAATGCATTCAAGCTTGTCCTGTAGACGCTATCCTAGGAAGTGCCAAAAAAATGCATACGGTGATCGAAGAAGAATGCATTGGCTGTAAGCTTTGCTTGCCCCCTTGCCCCGTTGATTGCATCGACTTAGTTGTTGCCACTGAAAACCAGCAAGAAGCAGAGGAGGCGAAGACTCGAAAACAAAGAACCACGCAGGCTAAAAAGCGCTATCTAGCTCGTCAAAAACGCTTGCAATCTGAGGAAGAACAACAGTACCCTAGCTTAACTGAGCTAGATAAACGAAAACGATATATTCAACAGGCTGTAACCCGAATGAAGTTGAAAAAAATATGGGGTACAAAACGATAGAGGAAGCCATGAAAGAAATAGCGAAGCGTGTCAGCCATATTAGACCTTCTGCAACCCTAGCACTTTCTCAACGTGCCGACGAGCTCTTAGCCCAAGGCAAACCCATCATTAATTTAACCGTGGGCGAGCCGGATTTCGATACCCCGCAGCACATTAAAGATGCTGCTATCAAGGCTATTCAACAAGGCTTGACGAAGTATACAGCTGTAGATGGGATGAAAGCCTTAAAACAGGCCATTCTCACTAAATTAGCTCACGAAAATAAATTGGACTACCAATTAAAACAGATTCTTGTCTCTTGTGGTGCCAAACACAGTCTATTTAACCTTTTTCAAGCGCTGCTTAATCCAGGGGATGAGGTTATTATTCCGGCCCCCTATTGGGTTTCTTATCCTGACATGGTCAAACTTGCTGAGGCCCGCCCTGTAATCATTGAGACCGATATCAAGCAGCATTTTAAAATGTCTGCCGAGCAACTTGAGGCGGCTATCACAGCTCAAACCAAAGCCCTGATTATTAATAGCCCCTGCAACCCCACGGGGTTTGCTTATTCCCCTTCGGAATTAAAAGCCTTTGGCGATATACTGGTAAAATACCCCGAGATCATTGTAATTACAGATGATATTTATGAGCATATTCTGTGGGCTGAATTGCCCTTCACCAATATTTTGAATGCCTGTCCTGCTCTCTATGAACGTACCGTCGTTATTAATGGCGTCTCCAAGGCCTATGCCATGACTGGCTGGCGAATTGGCTATGCTGCTGGGCCCGACAAGCTCATTGCAGCTATGAAAATCATTCAATCCCAAAGCACTTCCAATCCTTGCAGTATCGCGCAAGCCGCTTCGATAGAAGCGCTACAGGGCGACCAAAGCAGCATCAGACTGATGACGCAGAGCTTCAAGACACGCCATGATTTGCTTGTAAAGGCACTTTCCAGCATGCCGGGCGTAAAATGCCTTCCCGCTGATGGCACATTTTATAGTTTTCCTTGTATCCAAGATGTGTTATACCAATCAGCAAGCTTAACCACGGATATCGAATTGAGCGACTATTTATTGAATGAGGCTCACCTTGCCGTGGTACCAGGCTCTGCTTTTGGGGCACCAGGTTATCTTCGAATTTCTTTCGCTACCTCCACAGAAAACCTGGAAGTAGCAATGAAACGAATGAAAGAGGCTATTCAAAAGTTAAGAAAGTAAGAAATCACTCAGTCGTCATGGCAAGAAGCGCTAACCGCGTTAGTGCTCCTCGCCATGACAGAATTGATGACATAACTCAATTTTGGCAGGAGACGAAAAATGGCTGACTGGAGCATTGAAGAGGCTAAAGAGGTTTATAACGTCGATCATTGGGGCGACGGTTTTTTTAATATTAATGAACAAGGTACCTTGCTTGCCTTTCCGAAAGGCGGACAAAACCCCCACAGCATTAATCTACAGGAGTTGAGTGAGGCGCTTTTAAAAAACAATCTCACCTTCCCCGTCTTGGTGCGTTTTACTGATATTTTAAAAATGCGACTGGATCAACTCTGTCAGGCCTTTGCTAATGTCATTCAGGAAGCGAATTATCAAGGTAAGTATACTGCTGTCTATCCCATTAAAGTGAATCAACAATCTTCTGTAGTCAATGCTATTTTACAACATGGAAATAATCGCATTGGCCTTGAAGCCGGCTCCAAGCCAGAATTAATGGCTGTATTAGCCCTCACTCAACAACCCAATGCCTTGATTGTTTGCAATGGCTATAAAGATCGGGAATATATTCGTCTGGCCTTAATTGGACAGGCCCTCGGAAAACAGATCTATATTATCTTGGAAAAACTGTCTGAATTGGATTTGGTGCTGGAGGAAGCTCAGCGTCTTGGAATTAAGCCTGCTCTTGGTATTCGCATTCGTCTTGCAACTGTCGGCGCTGGTCGTTGGCAAAATACCGGCGGTGAAAAATCAAAATTCGGTTTCTATGCAGAGCAGATTTTGTATATCGTGGAGCGCTTAAGAGAAAAAGAGCTGCTCGATTATTTACAAGTTTTACATTTTCATCTTGGTTCACAGATTGCAAACATCGCTGACATTCAACGCGGCATGCATGAATGTGTGCGTTATTATTCTGAATTAAGACATATGGGCGCCAATATTCATACCGTCGATGTGGGCGGCGGTCTCGGCATCGATTATGAAGGTACCCATTCACGTAGCTTTTGTTCCAAAAACTATTCGATGCAAGAATATGCTAACAACATCATTTATACCCTCATGGAAACCTGCAACAAACATAAGCTGCCTCATCCCAATGTCATTACCGAATCAGGTCGAGCCCTGACAGCACATCATGCACTCTTGATTACCAATATTATCGGCTATGAACAGTATTCTTCAACAGAGTTACCTTCCATTGAACCCACAACGCCTAGCGTAAATGAACCGCAAATCATTAAAGATTTACGTTACAGCTACGAAAATGTTTCTAAGCGCACGGCCATCGAAACTTATCATGATATTTGCCATTACATTGGGCAAGTGAACAACATGTTTAGCTTTGGTCTCTTATCTTTAATCGATCGAGCCCGTGCAGAACAAATTTATCGCGCCACCAGTATGCGTATACGCGAGCTGCTCAATCCTTCGATTCGTTCTCATCGTGAAATTCTAGATGAACTCAATGAAAAATTGGCTGATAAGTATTTTTGCAATTTTTCTGTTTTTCAGTCGCTACCGGATTCCTGGGCGATTAATCAAGTCTTTCCTATCCTGCCCCTTTCAGGTCTTGATCGGCCCGCCACGAATCGAGTCACCCTGCAAGATTTAACCTGTGATTCCGATGGCTGTATCAAGTCCTACATTGATGGTGAAGAATTAGAAAGCACCCTGCCACTGCCGCCCTATCAGGCAGATAAACCCTATCTTTTAGGGATTTTTTTAGTCGGCGCTTATCAAGAAATTCTAGGAGATATGCACAATCTATTTGGTGACACCGATTCAGTTCACGTTGAACTCTTACCCGATGGCGGTTATCGTCTGGTACAACCCGAATTAGGTGATACTGTCGATGATGTACTGCGCTATGTGCATTTTGATACTGAAAAATTGCTTAAACAATGTCATCAGCAGCTATCGAATGCAAAACTCTCTAAAAAACAACATCAAGAATTTTTATATATTTTGACAGAAGGCCTAAAAGGTTATACCTATCTTGAAGAAGATACGGAAATACAGGTTAAGCCGAAGCCCAAGTCCAGAAAAGCTGAAAAGGTCGGCTCATAAAGAGAGGAAATAGCGTGCTGAAGACTTTCAATCCTAATCTCGCAGCCACAGAAGATTCGGGGATTTTTGGACTGCCCTATACTGTCTCCGAAGCCCAATTAGTCTTACTACCTGTTCCCTGGGAAGCCACAACCTCTTATGGTAAAGGAACTTCCAGAGGACCGCAGGCTATCTTAGCAGCCAGCCGGCAAATCGATTTATTTGATTTGGAATTAGGCAAATTTTATGAAGCCGGCATTGCGATGCTTGAAGAAGCAGCCGAGCTTCAAAAAATAAATAAGCAGGCAGAAAAGGCAAGCGTAGAAGAAATTAATGCCTATAGCGAACAAATCAATCATTATGTTTATACTCAAACGAAAACCTTGCTTGCAGCAGGAAAACGAGTTGGACTGGTGGGCGGCGATCATTCCACGCCCTTTGGTGCTATCCAAGCCTTTTTAGAAAAATATCCAGAGATGGGTATTTTACATGTTGATGCGCACGCCGATCTTCGAGAAGCTTATGAAGGTTTTGAACATTCGCATGCTTCTATTATGTATAACGTCATGACAAAAACCCCGCTCCGCCAGTTGGTACAAGTCGGTATTCGCGATTTTTGTGAGGCAGAGTTTCAGTTTATTCAAGAGAATAAAAATAGAATCACCACCTTTTTTGACGCTCATTTAGTAGAAGAGAAAATGAAGGGCAAAAGTTGGTCTGCACTCTGTGATGAAATTATTCATAGTCTGCCGCAAAAAATTTATGTTTCCTTTGATATTGATGGACTGGATCCTCGCTTTTGTCCTCATACGGGCACACCGGTTCCAGGCGGACTCGATTTCCAGGAAGCGCTTTATCTCTTCAAAAGAATTCTGCAAGCTGGTCGTCAAATAATTGGCTTTGATTTAAATGAGGTCTCGCCGGGCTTGGTGGAAACTACTTCCTCGACAGTAGCAGATAGTGCTCGCGAATGGGATGCTAATGTTGGCGCTCGTTTGTTGTATAAGCTTTGTGGTTATACTTTACAATCTTAGTGAATAACCCTCCTCTCCCCATCCCTCTCCGCCCGCAAAAAGCGCGGGAGGAGAGGGGGTTTTCTAAGCTAGGGAGGTGAAGGGTTAGGATTTATCGATAGGCAAACTGGTGATAATCTGGAGCTACTTCTAAATCATTTTCTTCTGATGATTCTGATTCTGCTTGTGCTGATCTCTGCTGGTATCGCTCCTTTACATACTGATATCCCCCCATCGCTAAAAGAATGGCGGCAAGAGCAAGGCACACTAGGATGACTTTTCCCAAATTTTTCCCCTGATCAACTTCATCTTCAATTATTTTTACCTCGTTTTCGATTAGCCTTTTAACGCAATTTTCTATAGTCGAATTGACTTCTTCATTCAGACCTCGAAAAAACTGAGCAAAATATTCAAAACCAGCCGCATCCTTACCTTGCCAAGGGCCTGCGATAGCTTGATAAAAACTATCTGGCCAGTTGCCATCAATCATGGTATTGCAGTCAAAATACTTATGATGCATCCCATATAAGACTTCCCCGCTTGCCGCCAGTTTATAATGATTTTCGCTATTAAGGGATTTAAAAAACAAGTTAAGTGGTTGCGGGTCCTCTGCCTTAGCTGTGGAAAGAAGAGAACTCATTATACTTAAAATACTTAAAGAGGTACTCAAGCTATAAATATTCCGTGATAGCCTTGAAAGCTGGCTACTCATTCGAGTTTTAATTTCAAGCTTATTCAGCGGCAAACTAGTAGGAAGGGCAGTTTTTAATTTTTCTAAAACGGCTAAGGTATTATTATTGAAACTTCCACTTATTTTTCGAAACATATTTATTCCTTTAATTGAAAGGTTAGAAAAAATCAGAGGCACCCTAGCACTTTTTTAGCTCAGTTACCACAGAAAAAATGATCTAGCTTTAGTTACTCAATTAAGCGCCGTCGACGACGTTTAAGGTGAGTGAGTTACTTCTTTCTGGACAGCGCCTGAGATATCATGTATAGTAGCTATACATTAAAGAGGTAGTGTATGTCTCAACTCAATATTCACATGACCTTAAAATTTGAAAAAGATTTGCAAAAATTTATGAAGCTACGCCATATCAAAACAAAGGCTGAAGCGGTTCGTATTGCTATACAAGAAAGCTTAGAGCATGCCCTACCCCATAAGAAAAAAATTGATTTTTCTGCTTGGCTAGGCTTAGCTACACAAGTACCAGTTTCTAAAAAAACAAGCTTCTCTTCTGATGATGATTTGTGGAAATAATATGGTACTAGATACTTCTATTGTACTTGCTGTTTTTTTTAAAGAAAAACAAAGTGATTGGGCTCTTGCACAAATGAATGCTCATGCCCGCGAACTTAGAATGAGCACAGTTAATTTAACAGAAGCACTTATTCATCTACGAGACCGTCAACCACAACTCTATCCTCGGCTAGAAGAACAATTACTTTATCATGGCATTCGTTTTGTTCCCCCTGACGTAGAACAAGCTCGTTTAGCAGCACAAGCACGTATTAAGTTTCCCCTTAATTTGGGAGATTGTTTTGCTTATGCTCTAGCAGTACAAGAAGATTGTCCCATTCTAACTTTGGATAAAGATTTTAGAGTTTTAGACCATACTGTTTTATATCCTAATCATATTCCATCTGTTTAACTATAAAGTACAAAAAACGTGCGACTAGCCTAGTAAGGCCTT